>JBFZCK010000032.1:0-4332 GCA_041307965.1 Burkholderiales bacterium
TTGAACATGCGCGCGCCTGGCATGACCTTGATGAAGATGCCCATGTTCGCGTGGACCTGGCTCATCACCGCTTACCTGTTGATCGCCGTCATGCCCGTGTTGGCAGGCGCGATCACCATGACCTTGACCGACCGCCACTTCGGCACCAGCTTCTTTAACCCCGCTGGTGGTGGTGATCCGGTCATGTACCAGCACATCTTCTGGTTCTTCGGTCACCCCGAGGTCTACATCATGATCTTGCCGGCCTTCGGCATCATCAGCCAAGTGGTGCCTGCGTTTGCCCGCAAGAAACTGTTCGGTTACGCCTCCATGGTGTACGCCACTGGCTCTATCGCTATTCTGTCTTTCGTTGTGTGGGCTCACCACATGTTCACCACGGGCATGCCCGTGACCGGTCAGCTGTTCTTCATGTACTCGACCATGTTGATCGCCGTGCCCACGGGCGTGAAGATCTTCAACTGGATCGCCACCATGTGGAAGGGTTCGATGACCTTTGAGACCCCCATGTTGTGGTCGGTCGGCTTCATCTTCGTGTTCACCATCGGTGGTTTCACGGGCCTGATTTTGTCGATGGCGCCTATCGACATCAACTTCCAAGACACCTACTACGTGGTGGCCCACTTCCACTACGTGTTGGTGGCCGGTTCCTTGTTCGCCATGTTCGCCGGCGTTTATTACTGGTTGCCCAAGTGGACCGGTGTGATGTACAGCGAAACCCGCGGCAAGATCCACTTCTGGTGGTCGATGATTTCCTTCAACATCACCTTCTTCCCGATGCACTTTTTGGGTCTGGCCGGCATGCCCCGTCGCTACGCCGACTACCCCATGCAGTTCACCGACTTCAACATGATCGCGTCGATCGGCGGTTTTGCTTTCGGTATCGCTCAGGTCTACTTCTTTGTGGCCGTCGTGATTCCCGCCATGCGCGGCCAAGGCGAAAAAGCGCCGCAGAAGCCTTGGGACGGTGCTGAAGGTTTGGAGTGGGAAGTGCCTTCTCCTGCCCCGTTCCACACCTTCGAGAACCCACCCAAGCTCGACGTCACGGCCACCAAGGTCATTGGTTAATCCATCGCGGCTAACAGCAGCATGAGCACCAACGACCAAAAAAAGAGCAACCAACGCCTGGGCTGGATCCTGGCGTCGGTGGCTTTGGTGTTCTTTGCCGGTTTCTTGGGCAAAGTCATTTTGTTGGGCGGCTGAGTCCGCAAACGAGCACACACCCATGGCACTGCGTCGCGAAAACATTCGAATGGTCGGCAAACTCGGCGTGATCACGCTGGGCATGTTCGCCTTCGGTTACGCCTTGGTGCCGATTTATCGCGCCATTTGTGAGGTCACCGGCATCAACGTGCTGGCCTTGTCCGAGCAAACCGTGCCAGGGGCCAAAGCCAAGCTGCCCGCAAACACCCAAGTCGACACCAGCCGTTTGATCACGGTGGAGTTCGACGTCAATACCCGCGGCCCTTGGGACTTCAAGCCCGAGCGTCGCTCCATGCAGGTGCACCCGGGTGCCTTGAACACCGTTATGTACGAGTTCAAGAACATCCAGTCGCGCACCATGTCGGCCCAAGCCATTCCCAGTTATGCACCGTCGCAGTCGGCGGCGCATTTCAACAAGCTCGAGTGCTTTTGCTTTACGCAATACACCTTGCAGCCCGGCGAGCAAAAATCGTGGCCTGTGGCCTTTGTCATTGATCCACGCTTGCCCAAAGACGTGACGACCATCACCTTGTCCTACACCTTCTTTGAAGTCGGTGGTCGGGTGCCGGCTGCGCCTGCGGGCTCGGCTGCGTTGGCTGCACCCAAAACCGCGGGGGCGGTGTGATGAGCGAACCCGTGCACCACCGCAAAGGCTCTTGGATGGGCACGATCAACGCTGTGTTGTGGGGGTTTTTGGGCGTGCGTCGCAAGTCCGATTACCACGCCGATGTGGCCAAGCTCAACCCACTGCACATCGTGGCGGTGGGCATTGTGATGGCTTTTTTGTTTGTCATCGGTTTGATTGTTCTCGTCAACTGGGTGGCCGGTTGACTTTCTGATTTTTTCCTTCATACGTACAAGCGCAACAGGAGTGAGCATGTCTTCAGCAACACACGGCACGACGCCTTACTATTTCGTCCCCGGTCCTTCACGGCACCCGGTGATGTCGGCCATCGGCCTGTTTTTTGTGATCCTGGGTGCTGGTCAGTGGATCAACGGTGCCGATTGGGGCGCTTACGCCTTGGCCTTTGGTATGGTCTTCTGGCTCACCGTGCTGTTCCAGTGGTTCCGCGAAGCGGCCATGGAGAGCGAGTCGGGTATGTACGGTCACAAGATCGATCTGTCTTACCGCTGGAGCATGAGCTGGTTCATCTTCTCCGAAGTCATGTTCTTCGGCGCCTTCTTCACCGCTTTGTGGTGGGCCCGTGTGCACTCCGTGCCTGCGCTCGGTGGTTTGGAAAACAGTTTGCTGTGGCCCGACTTCACGGCCGTTTGGCCCAGCGTGCAAGCTGGTGCCACCGCATCGCCCGCAGGCATTGTGGAGCCCTTCCAAACCATGGGCCCCTTCTGGTTGCCCACCATCAACACCGCGTTGCTCTTGACCTCGGGTGTGACCTTGACGGTGGCGCACCACGCTTTGCAAGAAGGCAACCGCAGCAAAACCATCGCCTTCATGTGGGCCACGGTGATTCTGGGTATCGTGTTCTTGTTTGTGCAGGGTTATGAATACGCCCACGCCTACGGTGACCTGAACCTCAAGCTCACCTCCGGCATCTTTGGCTCGACCTTCTTCATGCTCACCGGCTTCCACGGTTTTCACGTCTTCGTCGGCATGTTGATGCTGTTGTTCATCACCCTGCGTTTGCAAAAAGGTCACTTCACCGCTAAGAGCCACTTCGGTTTTGAAGGTGCGGCTTGGTACTGGCACTTCGTGGACGTGGTCTGGTTGGGCTTGTACATCTTGGTGTACTGGCTGTAATTCAGCGGCAAGACGCCCAAGAAAAAAGCGCCGAAAGGCGCTTTTTTCATGTTCGGCTTGGCTGTGCGATCACATGGGTACGCCCGTGGGCTGGATCCAACCCATGGCATACGAAAACAGGACCACCAAAAACAGCAAAATCGAGAAGCCGACCCGAAAGGCCAAGGCCTTGGCCATGGGACGGCTCGATGGGCGATCGGTGGCGTCTTCGGGCAGCTCGTTGGGGCCATTGCCCCTCATCATGAAGAAGAGGGCAGCGGCCAAACTGCCGAGGATGGCCACAAAGGCGACAATAACCAAATAAGTCATGCGAGCGATTATGAACTGCTTTGTTGTTCTGGGACCCTGCCGATGAAAGCGCCGAACGGGCGCCGGCTGATCATCACCTTGGCCGCGGCCACCGTGGTGGGGGTGACTGCGTCGCTCGGGGTGTGGCAACTCGGCCGGGCCGCCGACAAAGAAACCCGCCAAGCCCTAATCGAAGCGCAAGCGGCGTTGGCGCCTTTGGACAACCGCGCGGTTTCGGCTTTGGGCTCGGCGCAGGCATCGTTGCACCAGGCCGTGACCTTGCGCGGCGAGTGGCTGTCCTCGGCCACGCTCTTGCTCGACAACCGACCCATGTCCGGGCAGGTAGGTTTTTGGGTCTTGACGCCCTTGCGCTTGAGCGACAGCAAGCGGCTGGTGATGGTCAACCGTGGTTGGGCGCCACGTAATTTTTTGGATCGCACGCGCTGGCCCGAATTCCAGACCCCGACGGGTGAGGTGGCGCTGCAGGGTCGATTGACACCACCCGTCTCTGAGTTATATGAATTGGGACCGTCGGGCACAGGCCCCATGCGGCAAAATATGCGCTTGGCCGATTACGCCCAAGAAACGGGTTTGGATTTTTTGCCGGTCACCGTTCAGCAAACCGACCCTTCGGGTGACGGGCTGCGGCGCGATTGGCCAGTCATCACCGCCAAAGTGCACACCCATTACGGGTACGCGTTCCAGTGGTTTGCGTTGAGCGCGCTGACCGCCGGGCTCTACCTCTGGTTTCAATGGATTTCCCCACGCCGAAAGCGCAACTCCCATGGCACACAAGCCCGATGAACCCCTGAGCCTGACGGTTCACCAATTGCCCGACTTGAGCCCGCAAGCGGTGGAGCAAGCGGCCATGACCCGCCGTGGTCGTTGGACCATGTTCGCTTTGTTGCTGGTGTGTGCCGCGCCGGTCATTGCGTCTTACTTCGCTTATTACGTGGTGCGCCCCGAGGCTCGGCGCAATTACGGCGAGCTCATCGATCCGCAGCGACCCATCCCCGCGATCTTGGTGACCGACGCCAGCGGGAAACAGCGCCCACTGAGCGACTGGAAAGACCAGTGGCTGCTCA
>JBFZCK010000033.1:0-2506 GCA_041307965.1 Burkholderiales bacterium
CCACCTTGGGCCAATGCGCCCACGGTGTCGATCACCGCGCCGACTTTGCAAACCTCGGCGCTGTTCACGTCCAGACCGACTTTGCAGTCGAAGTCCCAGAAGTCCACACCCTTGGGCAGGACACGGGCGCGCTCGCGTTTGAAGTATTTGCGGATGTCGTGTTTGACCGCTTCGAGCACGCGTTCGGGGTGCTTGCCGTCAACGATCAGGGGGTAGGTTTTTTTCATGTCAGAGGGTTCGGAAAATCTCGGCGGCGGCTTGCACGGTCTGTGCAATATCGGCGTCGGTGTGGGCCGCGCTGACAAAGCCCGCTTCGTACAGCGCGGGGGCGATGTACACCCCGCGGTCGAGCAAGCCGTGAAAGAGTCGGTTGAAACGCGCGCCGTCGGTGGTCATGACGGTGGCGTAGTTTTGGGGCAGTTCGGGCAGCACAAAGAAGCCGAACATGCCGCCTTGACTGTCCACGCTGAAGGGCACACCCGCGGCGTCGGCCGCGGCCTTGAGGCCACGTGTGAGCGCTTGGGTTTTGCCGGAGAGCGCTTCAAAGAAGCCGGGTTTTTGAATCTCGCGCAGCGTGGCCAAACCGCAGGCGGTGGCCACGGGGTTGCCGCTCAAGGTGCCGGCTTGGTAGACGCCACCGATCGGGGCGAGGTGTTCCATCACGGCGCGTTTGGCACCAAACGCGGCCAGCGGCATGCCGCCCCCAATGACCTTGCCCATGACCGTCATGTCGGGCTCAAAGCC
Source organism: Burkholderiales bacterium (assembly GCA_041307965.1). Classification (GTDB taxonomy): domain Bacteria; phylum Pseudomonadota; class Gammaproteobacteria; order Burkholderiales; family Burkholderiaceae_C; genus Hydrogenophaga. The sequence goes on from JBFZCK010000033.1 coordinate 745, forward strand.
GGGGATGAGCGAGGCGTAGTGGCCTTGGGCGCTGCCCAAACCCACGCGGAAACCGGTCATCACTTCGTCAAAAGCGAACAGCGCGCCGTGCTGGGTGCACAGCTCGCGGATGCGTTTGACAAACGGCACGCTGGCGCGCACGAAGTTCATGTTGCCCGCGATCGGCTCGATCATCACGCAAGCCACTTCGGGGCCGTGCTCGGCAAAGGCGGCTTCGATCTGTTCGACGTTGTTGTACTCAAGCACCAAGGTGTGTTGCACCACTTCGGGTGGCACACCGGCGCTGGTGGGGTTGCCAAAGGTGGCCAAGCCCGAGCCGGCTTTGACCAAGAGCGCGTCGGCGTGGCCGTGGTAACAGCCCTCGAACTTGATGATTTTTTTGCGGCCGGTGGCGCCACGCGCCAAGCGGATGGCGCTCATGCCGGCTTCGGTGCCCGAGCTGACCAGTCGCACCATCTCGATGCTGGGCACGAGCTTGATGATTTCTTCGGCCAGTTCCACTTCGCGCTCGGTGGGGGCGCCAAAGCTGAAACCTTCCAGCGCGGCCTTTTGCACCGCGTCCAACACAGCGGGGTGGCCGTGGCCCAAGATCATCGGGCCCCAGGAGCCGATGTAGTCGATGTATTTTTGGTCGTTGGCGTCCCAGAAGTAAGCGCCTTGGGCGCGCTTGACGAAGCGCGGCGTTCCACCGACGGCTTTGAAGGCACGAACAGGGGAGTTCACGCCACCAGGGATGGTGCGTTTGGCGCGTTCAAACAGGGCTTCGTTGCGGTCGGTCGAGGTCATACAAACATCACTAGGGTTGAAACAATCGGTGGACACCGGGCTCAGTGGCGCGTGGTGTCCAGGGGATAGTCGGGGCCGGGGGCGTCGCCCTCGGCGTCTTCATCATCGTCGTGCGCCCAAAACAGGCGGTCGGGCACGGCGTGGCCCATGCCGGGCTGAAAGCCCGCGTCCAGGCATTGGTCCAGGTAGGTCATGGCCTCGGCGCAGGCGTTTTGCAAATCCGTGCCACCAGCGATCAGCGCGGTGAGCGCCGCGCTCAGGGTGTCGCCCGCGCCGTTGAAGGTGGCGTCAAAGCGCTCATAGCGGGCGGTGGCCATCACAGTCTCGGGCGAAGCGAGGTGGGTTTCCAAGTACTGGTCGGCGGCCACAAAGCCGGTGACCAAGGTGTAGGGCACGCCGTGCACGGCCGCGGCGCGCGCCACTTCGCGGGGGCCGGGGGCTTTGTCGCTGTCCCAGTCGGGCATGAGCCAGCGGCACAGGGTGCTGTGGTTACCCACCAGCACCGTGGTTTGCGGCAGCAGCAGCTCGGTGCAGGCGTCCAAGTAGGTGTCGATCTCGACCTCGTCCCACCACGACAGGTCGGGCATGTACAAGACCACCGGGATCTCGGCGTAGTCGGTGGTGATGGCGGCAATGGTGCTGAGGTTTTCTGGGTTGCCCACAAAACCCACTTTGAAGGCTTGCACCGGCATGTCTTCCAAGGCGCAGCGGGCTTGCTCGTTGACGGCGTCCTCGTCCATGGCGAAGTGCTCGCGGATGGCGCTGGTGTCGCGCACGTAGGTGCCCGTGACCACCGGCAGGACGTGGGCCGAGGCGCTGGCCATGGCGGTGGCGTCGGCGGCCAGACCGCCAGCTCCGCTGGGGTCGTTGGCGTTGAAGACCATCACGCAGGGCAGGGAGGCTTCGCCGAGTTCGTCGGGTGTATCGATGATGGGGTTTTCAGGCATGGCAGGGGGCTCGATACAATCGCCCCATT
>JBFZCK010000034.1:0-4072 GCA_041307965.1 Burkholderiales bacterium
TTCATAGGATCTTCACATCACAACATCAATAAAGGCCCCGAAGGGCCTCGCTTTAGGCGCCTTTGAGGGTGCCTTTGGGCAAAACTTGGACCACGGCGGTGCGCTGCATTTGCACTTCCACGCCATCGGCCAATTCGATGCCGATGTAGACCTCGCCCACTTTGGAGACTTTGCCCAAGAAGCCACCGGCGGTGACGACTTCATCGCCCTTGGCCAAAGCTTCGACCATGGCTTTGTGCTCTTTTTGGCGCTTCATTTGGGGGCGGATCATGACGAAATACAGCACCACGAACATCAGCAGCAAAGGCAGCATGCTGATCAGGGTAGATTGGGTGTCGCCAGCGGCGGCTTGGGCGTAAGCAGAAGAGATGAACACGGCAAAGTCTCCAATAGAAAAAGGTTCAATTGGGGCCGGCGCACCGCGCCGAATACACCCCAGTCAAGCCCCCCATTGTATGCCGCGCACAGGCCGCTGGACGGCCCCCATCAGCGCGGCCACAAGGCCCAAACTCGCACCGGTTGCTTGAGCTGCGCGGCCACGGTGTAAGCCGGGTCGCTCCAGCCGCCCCAGCCGGTGAAGTAATCGACCCGGACCGCGCCCAGAATGGCCCCACCCGTGTCTTGTGCCATCACCAGTTTGTTGACCCGCAGCACGGGGCCTTGTGTGGAGAGCCAGACCGGCGTGCCGTAGGGGATGCTGCCGCGGTCCACCGCGATGGAGCGCCAAGGCGTGAGCGGCACGCCCTGAGCCCCACGCGGGCCAAACATGGCGTCGACCGCCGACAGCGGCTCTTCTTGAAAAAACACCACCCGCGGGTTGACGTTCAGCAACTCGTTGAGGCGATGGGGGTTGGTAGCCACCCAGGCTTTGATACCGTCCCAGGAGACGTCGCTCGCCAATCGCTGGTCCAAGAGCCAGCGACCGAGGCTTTGGTAGGTCTGCCCGTTGTGCCCCGCGAAGGCCAAACGCACCGAACGTTGCGAGCCGTCGGGCTCGGTGACCACAAATCGGCCCGAACCTTGGATTTGAACAATCAAGGCATCGATCGGGTCTTTGAGCCACACCAAGGCCCGGCCTTGCAAGCTGCGCTGGGCTGTTTCGTCGGTGTCGAACTGAGCGCGGGTGGGGCCGATTTCACCCGAACGCCAACCGATGGGGGTTTGGTACAGGGCCGTGCGGTGTGTGTCGGTGGGCATGCGGCTGGCTTGCATCATGGGTTCGTAGTAACCCGTCATCAAACCCTCGGGCAGACGGCCATCTCGCTCGGTGATGCGGTAGGGCACAAAGCGCTGCTCCAACCAGCGCACTTTGTCGTCGTCGGAGGCGATGGAGAGTTGGCGCACGTCGCCGCACAGTGCACCAATGATGGGCGCGGGCTTTTCGCAGCTGCGCAACCAGGCACCCCAAGCTTCGTGCAAAGCGTCTTGACCCCAGCCAGGCAGCTCGGACCAGCGCGCCGCTTGCCACTGGCTTTTTTCGCGCAACCACGAAGGGCCCGTTTGTCCAGCGTCAATGCCTTGGGCTTGCCGGGGCTGCTCGATGGGAGGCGAGCCGCAGGCCACCAAGCTGCCTACAATCAAGGCCCATATCCACCGCGCCTTGGGGCGCGGCCCGACCGCTGGTGAATAGAGGCTCATGGCATGACCTTGTTGTTGCTCGAAGCGCTGGGCGCGCTGCTGATTTTTATCTTCATCGTTTGGTGGACCATGTTCTCGGGCCGCCCAAAAGGTGAACTGCCGCCCGACGAAACGCCCACACAAGCGGACCCCAAAGACCGCCGCCACGATTGACGGGTCGGGGGCCGATCAAGCCACGCCCCGCAAGAGGTTGGCCAGCTCCACGGCCGACTTGACCTCCAACTTGTCGAAGACCCGCGCACGGTGCACTTCCACGGTGCGCACGCTGATGTGCAAGGCGTCGGCCACCAATTTGTTGGGCAAACCGGCGGCCACGCGGTTCATGACGTCGCGCTCGCGCTCGGTGAGCTGGTCGAGCTTGACCTGCACCATGTGACGCTGTTGGCGCAACGCCAAGACCTCAGCGGAATGGGCCAGTGCTTGTTCGATGCGGTCGACCAAGGCGTTGTCTGAAAACGGTTTTTCGCAAAAGTCGAAGGCCCCGCGCTTGACCGCATCCACCGCTGTGGGCACGTCGGCGTGGCCCGACAAAAAAATGACCGGCATTGCGGCTTGCCACGGCAAGGCCAGCAGCTGCTCAAACAAGGCCAAGCCACTCATGCCGGGCATGCGAACGTCCAGCAAGACACAGCAAGGCAAGTCAGGCTCTTGCCGCCAACCCTGCACCTCGTCCCAAAATTCGTCGGCGCTTCGGTAGGACTCGCTGAGCAAGCGGCGCGTGCGCAGCAGCCAAGCCAAGGCGTCGCGCACGCCCGCATCGTCATCGACGATGAAGACTTTGGCGTGGGGGTGCAGGCTGCTCATGGCCGAATCATAGTGTGGGGGCGGCGGGCAAGCGAAAGCGAAACACCGTGCCACGCGGCTGCACGGGCGCGTGTGTCAATTCCCCAGCGTGCTGTTCGATGACGGTTCGACACAGGCTCAAACCCAAGCCCATGCCCTCGGCCTTGGTGGTGAAAAACGGCGTGAACAGCTGCGCCTGGGCCTCTTCGGACAAGCCCAAGCCGTGATCGGTCACCGCGAACTCCACCCAACGTCGAGCGCCCGAACTGTGGTCGGGCTGGACCGCGTGCACCGACAGGGTCAAGACCCGCCAACCGCTGCGGGTGGGCGGGTCGCCGGTGGGCATGGCTTGCATGCCATTGCGCGCCAAGTTCAACAAGACCTGCTCCACCATCGTGCGGTCGCACAACACGTGCGGGACACCGGCCTGCACGTCGGTGACCACGCGGATACCCGACTTGCCCGCTTGCAAAGCCACCAAGGGTTGAATCGACGCCAACAAATCGGCGGGCGCCACGGCCTCGCGCACCTGCTCGCGTCGGCGCACAAAGTCCGAGACACTTTTGATGACGCGCGCCGCGCGATCGGCCTGCGCGAGGATTTGGCGCATGGCGCTGGGCAAGAGATCGGGTTCGCGCTGCGGATCGGCCAACAAGTTGAGTGAGCCGTTGGCGTAACTGGCAATGGCCGCCAGCGGCTGGTTGAGCTCGTGGCTGAGCAAGGACGCCATCTCGCCCATCATGGCCAAGCGGGCCGTGGCTTGGAGCCGCTCTTGTTGGGCGCGGTTGAGCTCTTCAACACGGCGCTGCTCGCTCAAATCGAGCACCGCACTCATCCACCCCGTTTGCGTCCCTTGCGCATCGATCAAAGGCGCTTCGATGATGAGCACCGGGAAGTGCGTGCCGTCGCTGCGCAAGAACATCGACTCAAAACCCTCGCGTGGCAAGGCTTGTCCCGCCAAACGCACGGCTTGGCGCTGTTGGTAAACGTCCAGCAATTCGGCGGGCCAGTAGGGCGCGGGCAAGCCCGAACCCAACAGCTGCTCAGCGGTCCAGCCCACCATGTCGCAAAACGCAGGGTTGACGTAGGTCAATCGGCCTTGCATGTCGCGTGCGCGCAGCCCGGTGATGAGTGAGTTTTCCATCGCCTTGCGAAAGGCCAAGGCATCGGCCAATTCGCGCTCGGCCCGCCAGCGCCGGCGCATGTCGCGAGCCAAAAACGCCAACACCACCAACAAAGACAAGGACAAAGCCCCCACCACCGCGGTGAGCACATTGGGAAACAAACCCAAAGCGCGCCGGGGACTTTGCAGCTGCAGTTGCAAGGTGTGCCCGGGCAAATCCAGCAACGCCGAGGCTTCCATCAAATCGCGGCCACCCGGGACGGTGGAGTGCAAACTCAACCGGGTGCCATCGCCTTCGGTGAACGCCAAGCCGCGACCGCTGACCACCGCGCTGCTCGCCCATTCGGCCATCATCGCCGGCAGGCTGTAGGTGGCCACCAAGAAGCCCTTGGGCGTGCCCGATTGCGCAATTGGCAAGCACATCTCCATCAACTCCAGCCCGCGACCGCCGGCCACCGGCCAAAAGTAGTTGCTGGAAAAACTCGGGCCGCTGATGCGCGTGGCCGCATCACACGCGCGCCGGATGTC
>JBFZCK010000035.1:0-2619 GCA_041307965.1 Burkholderiales bacterium
TGTGGTGCAAGGCCAACATGAAGAAGCCTGTCGTGGGCTTCATCGCTGGCGTGACCGCCCCTCCCGGCAAGCGCATGGGCCACGCCGGTGCCTTGATTTCCGGTGGTGCCGACACGGCCGATGCCAAGCTCGCCATCATGGAAGAGTGCGGCTTCATCGTCACACGCAACCCATCTGAACTGGGCAAATTGCTCAAGGCCCAGTTGAAGTAATTCAACACCGGCAGCGGCCGTTGTGCGGGTGGGCTTTTGGCCTGCTTGCCCAACGGCCGAACTGTTTTTGGTTGTGAAAACAAGCACCGACAAGCACTGGCACTGGTGGCAACGAACCGTCGTGGTGCTGTTGCCTGCGGTGCTGTGTGTGGGGCATGTCTTGGGCCTGTGGAACTGGGGCTTGTTGCAACGCGTGGACGGCTGGCTGCACGACCAAGCCGTGCAACTCGTGGCACCCGATCGGCCCGATCCCCGGGTCGTCATTGTTGCGATCGATGAGAACAGTTTGGCCGATTGGGGCCGATGGCCTTGGCCGCGGCAACGCATGGCCGAGTTGATCGATGCGCTGTTTGACGAACAAGGCGTATCGGTGGTCGGTTTGGACATGGTCTTTGCCGAGCCGGACGCGGGCGATGCACGCCTGGCTCGGGCCTTGATCGATCGGTCGGTGGTGCTCGGACAGTATTTCACCAATGAGCCGGGTGCTCGCCAAACCGGCACGCTGGGCCCGCGATTGCCCGGTGATCCTGTGCTCCCGAACCCCCAGAACACCTGGACCCAATGGACGGCCTATGGGGCCAATCAAGCGGTGTTGACCGCCGCGGTGCACAACGCCGGGCATTTCAACGCCTTGCTCGATGCGGATGGTGTGGTGAGATCCATTCCCGCCGTGGTCGAGCACGCAGGGCAGTGGCACGAGGCCTTGGCCTTGGGCATCTACCGGCGCTGGAAAAAACTGCAGCCGTGGCGCGTGCAAACCATGCCGTGGGGTGCCGCCAATGCCGTGCAGGCCCTGGTGCCCACCGTCGGTGACCACCCGGCATGGACTTTGGGCGAACGCGCGGGCCTGGTGGTGCCTTACCGTGGTGCACCTGGACAGGTGTTTGAGCAGTTCTCGGCCTCCGACATCGCCAAGGGGCGAGTGGCTCGACAGACCCTGCAAGGCGCCGTGGTGCTGGTGGGGGCCACCGCGCCGGGGCTGATGGACCGACAAAGCACGCCCATGGGCATCAACGTGCCGGGTGTGGAGATCCACGCCAACATGGTCAGTGCCTTGATGGATGAGCGCATTTGGGTGCGGCCCGTGTTTGCCCCGATCGCGGTGGCCATGGGCTTGCTGCTGATGGCAGGCGCTGCGCTGTGGTTCTTGCCCCGCCTGGGTTGGCGCGGCACTTGGGTGTTGGCTTTGAGCAGTTGGACGGCACTGGTCGGCCTTGCCGCGGCTGTGTGGGTGAGCATGGGCTGGGTGATGCCGCTGGCTGCCGCTGTGCTCATGGTGTGGCTGATGCTGGTGTGCAAACTGGCTTGGGGTTTTGCGCTGGAGTCACAGGCGCGCAGCGTGGTGTGGCAATCGCTGCGCCGGTATTTCCCGGCCCAGCGCTGGGAGGTGATGCGCCGCGCCATCGGCAGTCCGGTGCAAGCCCCTTTGGTGGAGCGCGAGATGACGGTGATGTTTTGTGATTGGCAAGGCTTCACGGCCTTGGCCGAGCGCGTCACGCCGCACCGCTTACAACGCTTGCTCAACCACGTGCTCAGCGAGATCACCGAGGCCATCGAAGCCCAAGGCGGTACCGTGGACAAGTACATGGGCGATTGCGTCATGGCGTTTTGGGGTGCGCCGCAAGCCAATCGGTACCACGCCAGCGATGCCGTCACGACGGCGATGCGCATCGTGACCCTGATCGAATCCCAAACCGACAGCGACAAATACCCAGAACTGTTGGGATTGGGCGTCACCGTCGGCATCCACACCGGCACCATGCTGGTCGGCGACATGGGTTCGACCCACCGCCAAAGTTACACTGTCGTTGGAGATGCGGTCAATGTCGCTGCGCGTTTGCAAAACCAATGTGCCGACCAAGGGGTCCGCATCTTGGTCAGTGCCAGCACCGCCGATCAAAACCCGCTGGTCAATTGGAAGCCCTTGGGTGAGCTGTGCCTCGCCGGACGGCAGCAATCCGTGGCCATCTTCACCCCTTTTGTCATCAACCAACCGGAGCGTCGCCCATGAAGCGCAACCCCCCCCGTGGCTTTACTTTGATCGAACTGATGGTCGTCTTGGCCGTCATCGGCATTTTGGTGGCCCTGGCCTTGCCCACCTACCAAGACTACACGCGCCGTGCGCGCATGGCCGAGGTCATCACAGCCGCCAGCGCGTGCCGCACCGCCATCACCGAAGCGGTGCAAACCGCCTCGGGCACGCTGCCGGCCGCCGGGGCTTGGGGCTGTGAAGCCGCGGCACCCAGCCGCTACGTGTTGGCGATTGAAACCGACGCCACCGGCGCGGTGCGCGTGAGCACCAATGTCGTTCCCCAAGGCGCCATCATCCTCAAGCCCTTCGGCGCCGACAACCAAGGCCTCTCGGCCACCAGCAACGGCATTGCGCGATGGGATTGCGGCCCCGCCA
>JBFZCK010000036.1:0-5815 GCA_041307965.1 Burkholderiales bacterium
CTCCAATGTAGCACAAGGCGCAAGAATCTCCAAATCGAGAGCAAAAAACCTGCTGACTCACTGCACCCAGAGTCGCAAAGCGTCCCAACCCCGACCCCAAACGCCGGCCTGCGGCACGGGCGCCAAGACGCTCAAGGGGTACTCTTGAATCATCACCCCCTGCGCCGAGCGCACCCGCAACGTGCCCAGCACCTGCCCGCGCTGCAGGGGTGCAAGCAAGCGCTGCGGGCGAACCAGCTCGGTGCGCAAACCGGCCGCCGCTCCCATGGGCACGGTGACCACGACGCCGTCTGGGTGGCCCAAATCCACCGTGGGCGACTGCCCCATCCAGACGGGCAACGAGACCGCCGCTTGCCCAGGCTGCAACAAGCGCACCGCCTCAAAAGCACCAAAACCCCAATTCAACAGCTTTTGGCTGTCGCGCGCCCGGTCATCGTCGCTGGCGGCTCCCCAAACCAAAGCCAACAAACGACGCTCGCCCGGCGCAGCACCCACAGACAACAAGGGGCGCTTGGCGGTGCTGATCAAGGCCCAACCCAAGCCCTCACCTTGAGCGGCCATCAAGCCGTCCACCGACGGGTCGCGCGTGAGCAAAGGGTTGGGGTTGACGTCGTTGACCTGAGGGGCTTGCGCCCAACGGTAGCGGGCTTGCCCCCAGAGGGCTTGGCGCGTGGGGAAATCCCGCCACACACGCATCGCCAGCTGAGCCGTGTCGCGCAAGGTCGTGACCTGCGCGGACTGTGATTCGCCCGTGGGGTTGAGGTAGCGCGTGGCGCCCATGCCCATGGCCTGGGCTTGGCGGTTCATTTGCGCCACAAAACGCTCCGACGTCCCCGACACCGCTTCAGCCAAGACCAGCGCCGCGTCGTTGCCCGATTGCACGAGCAAGCCCTGCACCAACTCCGACACAGGCACCCGAGCACCGGCGGGCACAAACATCAATGGGCCGGGCGCGCTGGCGGCGCGCTCGCTCACGGTCAGGGCTTGATCCCAACGCAGCTGCCCACTCTTGAGGGCATCCAACACCAGATAGGCCGTCATGAGTTTGGCCCAGCCACCCGGCTCCACTGGCGTGTCCAAGCCGCTCGCCGACAAGCGCTGACCGCTGCTGAGGTCCCACAAGCCATGGGCGGTCGAGGTCAATTCGGGCGGGGTGGGAGACTGGGCCGCCGCGGTGGCGCACACGCACACCACCGTCCAAGCCAAGGCCCAGCGGCGCATCAAACGAAACGGCACACCAAGTCCTTGAGCAACGGCAGTTGGCCGTGAAAGAAATGGCCGCCGGCGGGCACCACCGTGACCGGCAAGACCTGCGGGCGCGCCCAGTCCATGACCGAGGCCAGCGGCACCGTGTCGTCCTGCTCGCCATGGATCACCAAGGTGCGGGCATGCAGCTGCGGCGCGATCGGTTCGGCCGCAAAACGACTGGTTGCCGTGCCCACCAACACGATGCGCTGCACGTCACGCTGCGGCGCGAGGCGCGCCACCGCATGGGTGGTAACGAACGCACCAAAAGAAAACCCCGCCAAGCACAGCGGCCCCGAGGGCGCTTGCGCTTGCGCCACGGCCAAGAGGTCATCCAGCTCACCCCGGCCTTCGTCGTAAACGCCGCTGCTGCGGCCCACGCCACGGAAATTCCAGCGCACCGCCAACCACCCCTGCTGCACGCAAGCGCGCGCCACGGTTTGAACCACTTTGTTGGTCATGGTGCCGCCGTGCAAGGGGTGCGGATGAGCAATCAGCGCACAACCGCGCGGCTCGCCCGTGGGTCGATCCAGCGACACCTCCAACTCGCCGGCCGGCCCCGCTTGCAGCAGCACCTCGGTCTGCGCGTTCATGCTCAGCGCCCCACGTCGGCGGGCAGCACCAAACGTTCCACCACTTGGCCATCGCGCAGGTGCGATTGAACGATCTCGTCGATGTCGCTGTTGTCGACAAAGCTGTACCAAACCCCTTCGGGGTAGACCACCGCCACCGGGCCTCCGGCGCAACGGTCCAAACAGCCCGCCTTGTTCACCCGCACCTGTCCGGGGCCGGACAAACCGAGTTTTTTGATTTGGTTCTTGCAATGGTCAAAGCCGGCTTGGGCCGAAGCTTGCGCACAGCAAGCCTCGTCGTTGGGGCGCTGATTCAAACAAAAAAAGATGTGCCGTTGGTAATAGGCAGCGGGGCTGGGGACTGGTGCGTTCATGCCGCCATTCTAGGTCGCGGCGCTGCCGAGCGTGCCCTCACCAACGCAGCGACGGTCGCCGCCAAATACCGCGAAGGCCCACCCACAGCGCCACAAACGGCCACACCCAACCCAGCCACTGCGTCACCCCATGGAAGTGGATGAACTGCCCCTGCTCCCAAGCGCCCAAGGATTGGTCGGAGTAGGGACTCACCGCCGCGGCATTGAGCAAATACACGCTGGTCAACACCGACGCAACCAAGACCGCACTGCACCAGCGCCTGGGCAAACCCAAAAAAACCAATCCCGCCAAAGCCGCCCAAGTCAATCCCCACCAAACGGGCACACTCAGCCAAGCCCAAGCCTGCGCGGGGCTCCAGGTCAAGGCGGTCGACAAGGCGGGCACCAAAGCCACCATGGCCAACCACACACACCAAAACACCCAGCGTTTGCGCACGTCGCGAATTTCGGCATACCCCAACAACAAGGGCGACAGCGCACCCAAGCCGATGCACACCGACTCCCACCCAGGGGTCAAGGGCAACAGGTTCAAAACCGCGGTGCTGGGCACCGCATCGGCCCAAGGCGTGGCTGCCATCCAAGCCGAGACGCCCAGCAAGCTTCTTTCGGCCACTTGCCCCAAACCAAACGGCACCGAAGGGGGGTACATCAGCGCCAACGGCCACAACGCCAACAACACCAAGGCCCCGTGCGTGGTGGGCTCAAACCAATCGTCGCGAAACTGATTCCAGCGTCGCATCAAACCCATGCGCTCCAGCGCCACCGCCACACCCGCCCCCAACGCTGCGCCCAGCGTGTTCAAAGCCCAATCCAAATTCGATGGCACGCGCCGTGGCAAATAGTTTTGCAAGGACTCCAGACCAAACGACCAAGCCGAAGAGAGCAGACATGCCCAAACAAAACTGCGATGCCAGTCGGACCGCACCATCGCCAAAGCCAACAAAAAACCCAAGGGCGCATAACCCAAGAGGTTCGCGCCCATATCGAAACCGGTCCAGTACTGCGGCAACGGCGCGGTCACAAACGACCACGGGGCCAAACCCTGTGTGCGCCAACCTTCAAAGGGGTACAAGCTGGCGTAGAGCACCACGCCCGCAAACAGGGCCGACAGCGGCCAAGCCGATGAGCGCCCGTTCATGGCCATCAGAACGGCTTGACGACCACCAAAATCACCACGATCAACAAGAAGATCACGGGGACTTCGTTGAACCAGCGGTACCAAATGTGACTGCGTGCGTTTTCACCGCGCTCCCATTGGCGCAAATGACGGCCGCACAGGTGGTGATAACCCAAGGTCAGGATGATGAACAACCACTTGGCGTGCATCCAACCATTGCCCGGGCCAAAGCCAATTTTGTAACCCGCCCACAGCCACAGACCCAAACCCACAGCGGGAATGGCCAACAGGTTGGTGAAGCGCATGAGCTTGCGCGCCATCAACAACAAACGATCGCGTTCGGCGGTGCTGTCGGCCGGCACCATGGCCAGGTTGACGAAGATGCGTGGCAGGTAAAACAAGCCGGCAAACCAGCTGGCCACGAAGACGATGTGAAGGGCTTTGATCCAGAGCATGGGCTCAGTGTAGCCCGGCCCAGACAAAAAAAACCCGACCACAAGGGTCGGGTGGGAAGCCTTTTTGCTGTCACACAAATCAGGCACCCGCTCAGGGAGGAAAAGCGGGGAACCCAGCCCAGAGGCCGGGTTCGGGGTAAATCCTAACCGAGCCCCACACCCTCGGGCAAGCACCGCCCACGATCTGTCTGACTTTTGTCACAATCCACCCATGCACACCCCCGCCCCCTACCCCCACAGCCGCCCGCGCCGCTTGCGCCGCGATGCGTTCAGCCGCAACCTCGTGCGCGAACACAGCCTGAGCAGCCACGATCTGATTTACCCGGTCTTTGTGCTCGACGGCCAGAACCGCCGCGAAGCCGTGGGCTCCATGCCCGGCGTGGAACGCCTGTCGCTGGACTTGCTGATGCCGGTGGCCGAAGACTGCGTGAAACTGGGCATCCCGGCCTTGGCGCTGTTCCCGGTGATCGACCAGTCGCTCAAAACGCCCGATGGCCGCGAGGCCACCAACCCCGACGGCTTGGTGCCACGGGTGGTGCGCGCCCTCAAACAAGCGTTTCCGCAACTCGGCGTGATGACCGACGTGGCGCTGGACCCGTACACCAGCCACGGCCAAGACGGTTTGCTGGATGAAGCCAACTACATCATCAACGACGCCACCGTGGCCATCTTGGTGCAGCAAGCGCTGACCCAAGCGGCGGCGGGCGTGGACATGGTCGCGCCCAGCGACATGATGGACGGGCGCATCGGCGCGATTCGCCAAGGCTTGGAAGCCGCTGGCTTTGTGAACACCCGCATCATGGCCTACAGCGCCAAATACGCCAGCGCGTTTTACGGCCCCTTCCGCGACGCCGTGGGCTCGGCCGCCAACTTGGGCAAGGCCGACAAAAAGGTCTACCAAATGGACCCCGGTAACAGCAACGAGGCGCTGCGCGAAGTGGCGCTGGACATCGCCGAGGGCGCCGACATGGTGATGGTCAAACCCGGCATGCCCTATTTGGACATCGTGCGCCGGGTCAAAGATGAGTTCGGTGTGCCGACGTTCGCCTACCAAGTCAGTGGCGAATACGCCATGCTCAAAGCCGCCGCCCAAAACGGCTGGCTCGACCACGACGCGGTGATGATGGAAAGCCTGCTGGCCTTCAAACGCGCCGGCGCCGACGGCATCCTGACCTACTTCGCCCGCGACGCCGCGCGCTGGCTCAAAGGCTGAGGTCAGCTCGCCAAATGGCGGGCCAAGAAGTCCAAACGGTCTTGGCCCCAGAACAGTTCGCCGCGTGCCACGTAGGTGGGCGCGCCGAACACACCGGCGTCCATGGCGGCTTGGGTGTTGGCCGCGTACCGCGCTTGAACATCCTCACTTTTGGACACAGCCAACAGACTGGCGGGCAAACCACACTCCTCCAGCAACTGGACCAAGGTGGTTTCGTCGGCGATGTTGCGCTCTTGCACCCACACGGCCGCGCCGATCGCACCGGTCAGGCGCATCGCTTGCACCCAGCCCTCTTGGGCATCGGTGGCCAAGATCAATTTGGCCGCAGGGTCACCAGCGACCGGAAAGTGCGCCGGCTCGGGGTTCAAGGGCACCTTCAAATACTGCGCAAAGCGGCGCAACTCGGCCAATCGGTAGGCTTGTCGCTGTGGCGCGCGCTTGGGCAAAGGCAAGCCCCCCGACACCGAGAACACCTGCCCCAGATCCACGGGCATCACCCGCACCGTGGCACCGTGCGCTTGGGCCAAATCCGTCAAGCGTTGGTGGCCCAAAAACGTCCACGGGCTGTTGGGGGCGAAAAAATAATCGATGGTGTCCGACATGCGCATCTCCAATGATCTGAGGTGCCACACAATAGCACCCATGGATTTCAAACCCCTCATCACCCTGCTGGCCATCGTCAACCCCTTGGCCATCGTCCCGTTTTTTATCCACTACACCCAGGGCTTCACCTCGGCCCAACGCAAACGCACGATCGGCATCGCCAGCCTCAGCGTGTTCATCGTGATCGCCGTCTGTGCCTTGGTGGGCTTGGACGTGCTGGACTTTTTCAACATCTC
>JBFZCK010000037.1:0-9861 GCA_041307965.1 Burkholderiales bacterium
GTCGCCTTGGCCGAGGGTGGTGTCTTCGTATTGCAAACCGCTGGGGGTGGTGTTCATGGGAGGTTCCTAGAAAAAAGAGGGATTATTCCAGCCAATGGGTGAAGGACGCGACGGTCTCGCGCGGCGTGTGAAAACCATTGACCTCGGCGGCCGGGTCGGCGTAGCCCAGCGCCATGCCGCAGACCAGCATTTCGTTCTCGCCCGCACCGATGTGCGGCAGGATGACACTGGAGAACGCGTTCCAGGCCGCTTGTGGACAGGTGTGCAGCCCTTGTGCACGCGCGGCCACCATGATGTTTTGCATGAACATGCCGTAGTCGAGCATGGAGCCACGGCCCATGACGCGATCGAGCGTGAACATCAGGCCCACGGGGGCGTCAAAAAAACGGAAGTTGCGCTGCTGCTGTTGGTGCATGCGTTCTTTGTCGCCTTTGACGATGCCCAGCAAGCCGTACAGGCTCCAGCCATTTTCGCGGCGGCGGTCGATGTAGGGGCTGACCCATTGTTCGGGGTAGTAGTCGTATTCTTCTTTGTAACGCTCGCCCAAACTGGGGTCTTGGCGCATGGCGTCGTGGATCTCGCAGACTTGGGCGACCAAGCTGTTGCGGCGCTCGCCTTGCAAGACGTAGACCTTCCAGGGCTGGGTGTTGGTGCCCGAGGGCGCACGACTGGCCACCGACAGGATGTGCTCGATCGTGGCGCGAGAGACCGCTTGGGGCAAGAAGGCGCGCGCCGACATGCGGCTCAGGATCGCGGCGTCCACGCTGGCGGGGTGTTCAATGGGGTGCTGATCGCTCATGGGACGGGTCTCCGTTGGGCTGGGGTCGTGGCATTGTGCCAGCGCTGGGCATAGGACCACGCCACACGGTAGGTGTTGACCTGTGCGGCAACGGTGTCTTGGATGTTCACCCCATAGCCCCCAGCCATACAAAAAGCCAACGGCCGGCGGCGTTGCCAAGCCCAGTCCATGACACGCCGGTCGCGAGCCTCCAAGCCATCAAAGCTCAGGGACAAACGCCCCAAGCGGTCGCCCTCATGCGGGTCGGCCCCGGCGAGGTATATCACCAAGCCGGGGTCAAAACGCTGCTCGAGCTCGTCCAAGGCCCGCTCCAAGGCGTCCAAGTAGGTCGCATCGTCGCAACCGTCGGGCAATTCCACATCGAGGTCGCTCACCTCTTTGCGAAAGGGAAAGTTGCGCTCGCCGTGCAAGGAGAGGGTGAACACCGAATCGTCGCGCGCAAAGATGCTGGCCGTGCCGTTGCCCTGGTGCACATCCAAGTCCACGATCGCCACGCGCAGCGGGCCTTGGGCACGGTGGGTGCGGCCGTGCTCGGCCTGCATCAACCGAGCCGCCACCGCCGCGTCGTTGAACACACAAAACCCACTGCCCCGCTCGGCATAGGCGTGGTGCGTGCCACCGGCGAGGTTGGCGGCCACACCCCCGTGGGCCATCACATGGCGACAGGCCTGCACCGTCGCCCCCACCGAGCGGCGCGAACGCTCGACCATGGCCGGGCTCCACGGAAATCCGATCTCGCGTTGCGCCGCGGGCGTCAAACGCCCCTGCACCACCGACTCGATGTAGGCCGGTGTGTGCGCCATGGCCAATTCGCCGTCGCTGGCGGCCTGAGCCTCTTGCAGCGCGATGCCAGGCAACGCTTCCACCAAGGCTGCACGCAGCTGGGCGTACTTGGCCATGGGAAAGCGGTGCCCCTGGGGCAGCGGCAAGACAAAGTGGTCGGCGTAAAACGCGTGCAAGGCGGGTGCTTCGTTCATCGGGTGTAGGGCATGGGTTTTAGAACGCGGACTCTAATATGCTGCATTGCAACAAAAAACGCTTGCCAAGGGGGTAATCGTCCCTATAATTCGAATCATGTTGCAGTGCAGCAATGAACCAAGAACAACAGCGAATGAAGACAGCGCGGGTTCCCAAAGCAGCTCTACAACTAAACCCAACCATTTTTAAGTTTAGGAGTATGAATATGTTGACCGCAGAACAAATTGTCGCCGCCCAGAAATCCAACATGGAAACCTTGTTTGGTTTGACCCAAAAGGCTTTCGAAGGCGTGGAAAAGATCGTTGAGTTGAACGTTCAAGCTGGCAAAGCCGCTTTGAGCGAAACCGCCAACAACAGCCAAGCCCTGTTGAGCGTCAAAGACGCCCAAGAACTGTTGGCCCTGCAATCGAGCCTGATGCAGCCTTTGGCTGAAAAGGCCGTGGCTTACAGCCGTCACCTGTACGACATCGCCTCTGGCGCTGGCGCCGAATTCGGCAAAGCCGCTGAAGCCCAAGCCTCCGACGCCCAGAAGAAATTCATGGCTGTGGTGGACAACGCCACCAAGAACGCCCCCGCCGGTTCCGAAACCGCTGTGGCCATGATGAAGAGCTCGGTGGCCGCCGCCAACAACGCCATGGAATCGGTTCAAAAGGCTGTCAAGCAAGCCACCGAAATGGCCGAAGCCAACTTCAACACCGTGACCGCCAACGCCGACAGCGCCACCAAAACCCCCGCCAAAAAGCGTTGATTTTGTGAGGCCTTGAGGCCAAAAGCCCCCGCTTCACCGCGGGGGCTTTTTTTTCGTTCAACGCGGCTGAAGCGCTTGCCGCAAGGCGGGCAAGGCCGCTTGCATGGCCGCTCGGCCCGCGGCGATCGACTGGGCACGCGCGCGGAAGTCGGCACTGCCCACACCCACCAAGGCGGGGCGAATCACCACCGTGGCTTTGGCCAATTCGTAGCGGTTGATGCTCTGGCCCATGATGTCAAAGGTCTGCAACAACACGCTGAGCGCCCCACTCACCGGCGCCGCCTCCGGGCCTTTGGAAATGTCCACGGCCAACACCACCTCGGCACCCATCTCTCGCGCCTGGCTCACCGGCACAGGCGCCACCAAGCCCCCATCGACGTACTCACGCCCCGAAATCATCACCGGGGTGAACACCCCGGGCACCGCGCTGGAGGCCCGCACCGCAATCGCCGCGTCGCCCCGGCGAAACAGCACACCGCGCCCGGTTTGCAGGTCGGTGGCCAAAATGCCCAAGGGCAAAACCATGTTCTCCAAGGTTCTACCGCCCACGGCTTGGCGCACGTAGCGCTCCAAGGCATCGCCCCGCAACACACCACGGCCCAAAATCGGCAGAGACCAATCGGTCAAGGTGGCCTCCTCCATACCCAAGGCCAAGCGTTCAAGCTCAGTGCCCTTCATGCCGGTGGCGTACAACGCAGCCACCAAACTGCCCGCGGAGGTGCCCGTCACCACATTGGGGCGCAAGCCGTTTTCTTCCAAGACCTGCAACACCCCCACGTGGGCAAAGCCGCGCGCCGCGCCGCCCCCCAAAGCCAAGCCCCAAGTGGGCGTGCGCAAGGTTGGCACGGTGGGCTGAACCACCTCGGGCACGGTGGGGGCGCTGGTGCAGGCCGCCAAGGTCAGGGCAACCCCGGCCAAAGCCCACACACGAAACTTATTGAGAACAATTCGCGTTTGTGTTAAGATCCGATTCATCCGCTGTTTTCCATTTTTCAACTTAGGATTTTCAACCATGCGCCGCTTCACCCTGTCCGCCGTTGTTTTGGCCTCTACCCTCATCAGCCCTTGGGCCTTGGCCCAAGACAAGGTGCTGAACCTGTATTCCGCTCGCCACTACCAAACCGACGAAGCCCTCTACAACCAATTCACCAAAGCCACCGGCATCCAAATCAACCGGGTGGACGCAGATGATGCGGGCATTTTGGCCCGACTCAAAGCCGAAGGCAGCGCATCCCCTGCCGACGTGATTTTGCTCGTCGATGCGGCCCGCTTGGCCAGCGCCGATGCCCAAGGGCTGTTCAAGCCCATGAAGTCGGCCAAGCTCGACGCCGCCATCCCCGCCCACTTGCGAGCCACCGCCACCAAAGACGGCGTGACTTGGACCGGTTTTTCCACCCGCGCCCGTGTGATCGTGTACGACCCTTCGCGCGTCAAAGCCGCGGACGTGGCCACCTACGAACAATTGGCCGACCCCAAACTCAAGGGGCTGTTGTGCACCCGTTCGGGCTCACACCCCTACAACCTGTCGCTGTTCGCCACCACGGTCGAGCGTTTGGGTGATGCCAAGGGTGAGGCTTGGCTCAAAGGTCTGGTGTCCAACATGGCGCGAGCGCCCAAAGGCGGCGACACCGACCAGGTCAAGGCCGTGGCCTCGGGTGAATGCGGCGTGGCGCTGACCAACAGCTATTACGTGGCCCGACTGCTCAAGTCGGACAAGCCCGAGGACCGCGCCACCATGGACAAAGTTCGGGTGGTCTTCCCCAACCAAGCCAGCAGCGGCACCCACGTGAACATCGCCGGTGGCGCCATCGCCCAACACGCCAAGCACACCGCGAATGCGCAAGCCTTTTTGGAATACCTGGCCAGCCCATCGGCACAAGACTATTTCGCCAACGGCAACAACGAGTTCCCCGTGGTCAAAGGCGTGAAAGCCAACAACCCCGCACTCAAAGCCATGGGGGGCGACAACTTCAAGTCCGACACCATCGCCTTGGGCGTGGTCTCTAAGAACCTCACCCGGGTGCAGCAAATGCTCGACCGCGTGGGTTACCCATGAGGCGCCAGCACCGAACCTGAACCGGGAAGGCAGACGGGTTAAGCTACTGAGCTGATCCGTCATGTCCATCCCCCAACATTTCATCCAAGAGCTGCTCAACCGCGTCGACATCGTCGACGTGGTGGGCCGCTACGTGCAGCTCAAAAAGGGCGGCGCGAATTTCATGGGCCTGTGCCCCTTTCACGGGGAAAAGTCGCCCTCCTTCAGCGTGAGCCCCACCAAACAGTTCTACCACTGCTTTGGCTGTGGGGTGAACGGCAACGCGATCGGCTTCCTGATGGAACACGCGGGCATGGGCTTTGTGGAGGCCGTGACCGACCTGGCACAACAGGTGGGCTTGAACGTGCCGCAAGACGACGCCTCGCCCCAAGACCGCGAACGCGCCGCGCAGCTGCGACGCCAACAAGCCACCCTGTCCGATGTGCTGGAAACCGCCGCACACGCCTACACACAGCACCTCAAGGTCTCTCCCCGCGCCATTGACTACCTCAAGGGTCGCGGCCTGTCGGGGCAAATCGCCAAAACCTTTGGCCTGGGCTTTTCGCCCGAAGGCTGGCGCACCCTGGCCAGCACCTTCCCCGATTACAGCGACGAACAGCTGGTCACCTCGGGTCTGGTGATCGCCCACGACAACGAAGAGGACAGCACCGTGCCAGCGTCCGAACGCCGGCGCTACGACCGCTTTCGCGACCGCATCATGTTCCCGATCCGCAACGTCAAAGGTGAGTGCATCGGCTTTGGTGGACGCGTGCTCGACAAGGGCGAACCCAAATACCTCAACTCGCCCGAAACCCCAGTCTTCAGCAAAGGCCGCGAGCTCTATGGCTTGTTTGAGGCCCGCACCGACATCCGCGTCAAAGGCTACGCCTTGGTCACCGAGGGTTACATGGACGTGGTGGCCTTGGCCCAGCTGGGTTTTGGCAACGCCGTGGCCACTTTGGGCACGGCGTGCACGCCAGAGCACGTGCACAAGCTGTTTCGCTTCACCGACGCCATCGTCTTCAGCTTCGACGGTGACGCCGCGGGCCGACGCGCCGCGCGCAAGGCCCTGGACGCCGCCCTGCCCTTGGCCAACGACACACGCAGCGTGAAGTTTTTGTTTTTGCCAGCCGAGCACGACCCCGACAGCTTCATCCGCGCCAACGGCACCGAGGCCTTTGCCCAGTGCGTCAAAGACGCCGAACCGCTCTCGCGTTTTTTGCTGGACGCGGCCAGCGCCGAGTGCGACTTGAGCACCGCCGAAGGCCGTGCCCGCATGGCCGCGCAGGCCCGCCCGCTGTGGAGCGCCCTGCCCGACGGTGCGCTCAAACGCCAGCTCTTGGGTGAGTTGGCCAAACTCGCCGATCTGGACGCGCAAGACTTGCACGATCTGTGGCACCCCCGGGCCGCAACCCAACGCGGCGCAGCAGCGACACGCCCCAACGCGCGAGCCGATACGCGCGACCCACGCGGGGCGCGCCGCAGCGCCCCCGAACCTCGGCCGGTGCGCGTGAGCGGTCGGCGCAAAGGCGTGGCCAGCCGGGCCGACCGGGCATTGGGGCTGTTGCTGGTCAACCCCTCCGGCTGGGATCAACTCAGCCACGAGGACCACGCCATGCTCACCGAACTCGCCGAACCCCATGGGCCGGTGTTTGCTTGGCTTGATGCCCAACGCTTGGAATACGGGCCTCAGTCATGGGCTTCCCTGCGCGAAGGCCTGCGTGGCCACGCCCAAGAAGCGTTTGCCTTGGCCCAGGCCGAGTTCGTCAACGACCCCAACCACGACGAGACCGACACGGCAGAACTCCAAGACGTCATGGCCCGCTTGCGCATGGACGAGTGGCGCAAACAAAGCACCGCCTTGGCCGAACTCGCCGCGCACGACCCGCAGGCATTGGCCAGACTCAAAGCCCTCAACGAACGGATAGCCCAGTACCGCCCCAGCTGATTCGCCGTGGCTGGTATAATCCAAGTTGGTTTTCAGCAAGCGCGACAGCAACACCTCCGGTCATCCGCCCACCCCGCACAGGGAGCACAGAACCCACGGTTCTCGGGCACGTCAACTCAGCAGGCCATTCGCCTCATGACGCACCGCAAGGATTGCACACCAAATGTTCGCCCCACCAGCTTGCACGCCAGACAGGGTCCCTCACCGCGACCCCTTGTTGTTCACACGCCCATTTCACGTCTCACCAGATTGAGGTTGCCCATGCCCGCCAAAAAAACCCCTGCGCCCGCAGCCAAGTCCGCCCCCAAAGCCGCGGCCGTTGACAAAAAAACCAAAGCTGCCGACGTGAGTACCAAACCTGCGGTCAAAGCCCCCGCAAAAGCACCGACAAAAGCCGCGGCCAAAACGCCCGCCGCCAAAGCACCGGCGGCCAAGAAAAAAGCCCCAGCCAAAGGCAAAGCTGGCAAAGACACGCCGATGGACGACATCGACCTGAGCGACATTGACGACGAGTTGACCGGCGAAGTCGAGGCCACCACCGACCAGCCCACCGAGAAGGTCAAACCGCTGCGCATGAAAATCAGCAAGGCCAAAGAGCGTGCCTTGATGAAAGAGTTCGGCTTGGACGAAACCGTCCTGTCCGAAGAGGAAGCCAAGAACCGTCGCGAGCGCTTGAAAACCCTGATCAAGCTGGGCAAAACCCGCGGCTACTTGACCCACGGCGAAATCAACGACCACCTGCCCGACAAATTGGTCGAAGCCGAAACGCTCGAAGTCGTGGTCTCCTTGCTCAACGACATGGGTGTGGCCGTCTACGAACAAACCCCCGATGCTGAGACCCTGCTGTTGAACAACAACGGTCCGACCGCTGCGACCGAAGAAGAAGCCGAAGAAGAAGCCGAAGCTGCTTTGTCCACCGTGGACAGCGAATTCGGCCGCACCACCGACCCCGTTCGCATGTACATGCGCGAAATGGGCACCGTGGAATTGCTCACCCGCGAAGGCGAAATTGAAATCGCCAAGCGCATCGAAGGTGGCTTGAACGACATGATGGCCGCCATCAGCGAAAGCCCCGCGACCATCGCCGAAATTTTGGCCATGGCCGAAGAAATTCGGGCCGGCAAGGTGGTGATCTCCACCGTGGTCGACGGTTTTGTCGACGCCGACGCCGCCGACGACTACGTGGCCGAAGAAGACTTCGACAGCTACGACGAAGCCGACGACGACGATGGCAAAGGCGGCTCCAAAGCCATGACCCGAAAGCTCGAGGAACTCAAGCGTGAAGCCTTGGAGCGCTTTGACAAAATGCGCGCCACGTTTGAGAAATTGCACAAGTCCTACGACAAAGACGGCTACGGCACACCCACCTACATCAAAACCCAAAACGCGCTGACCGACATCCTGATGTCGATCCGCTTCACCGCCAAAGCGATTGAAAAGCTCTGCACCACCGTGCGCGGTCAGGTCGAAGATGTGCGCAAAAAAGAGCGCGAACTGCGCCGCATCATCGTCGACAAGTGCGGCATGCCCCAAGACAAATTTGTCAAAGAGTTTGCAGACAATTTGCTCAACCTGAAGTGGGTGGAAAAGCAAGCCGCTGCGGGCAAGCCTTGGAGCGTGGTCATCCAGCGCAACATCCCGCCCATTCAAGAGTTGCAACAAGCCCTCATCAACCTGCAAAGCAGCGTGGTGATTCCGCTGACCCACCTCAAAGACATCAACAAGCGCATGAACCAAGGCGAGACGTCGTCGCGTCACGCCAAGAAAGAAATGATCGAGGCCAACTTGCGCCTGGTGATTTCGATCGCGAAGAAGTACACCAACCGTGGCCTGCAGTTCTTGGACCTGATCCAAGAAGGCAACATCGGTTTGATGAAAGCGGTGGACAAGTTCGAATACCGCCGCGGCTACAAGTTCTCGACCTACGCCACCTGGTGGATCCGCCAAGCCATCACCCGCTCGATCGCCGACCAAGCACGCACCATCCGCATCCCGGTGCACATGATCGAGACCATCAACAAGATGAACCGCTTGAGCCGCCAGCACTTGCAAGAGCACGGCTTTGAGCCCGACGCGTCGATCTTGGCCGAGAAGATGGAAATGCCCGAAGACAAGATCCGCAAGATCATGAAGATCGCCAAAGAGCCGATCTCCATGGAAACGCCGATCGGTGACGACGACGATTCGCACCTGGGCGACTTCATCGAAGACCAGGCCAACACCGCCCCCATCGAAGCGGCCATGCAAGCCGGCCTGCGCGACGTGGTCAAAGAAATCTTGGACAGCCTCACACCACGCGAAGCCAAGGTGCTGCGCATGCGCTTTGGTATCGAGATGTCCACCGACCACACCTTAGAAGAAGTGGGCAAACAGTTCGACGTCACGCGCGAGCGCATCCGTCAGATCGAGAGCAAAGCGGTGCGCAAGTTGAAGCACCCCAGCCGCTCAGACAAGCTGCGCAGCTTCATCGACTCGATCTGAGCGAGGCTTGTTGACCCATCACCGCACCGGAGGAGACCGCATGAAAGTCCTGACCCTGCACGGCATCAACCTGAACATGTTCGGCCAGCGCGACCCTGCCCAATACGGCACGGCCACGCTCGCCGACATCAACCAAGGCTTGCAAGCGCTGGGCCAGAGCTTGGGCGTCGAGGTGGAGTGCTTTCAGACCAACTTTGAAGGCGCGATGGTCGAGAAGATCCACCAAGCGTTTCACGAGAACGTCGCGGCGGTGGTGATCAACGCCGGTGCTTGGACGCACTACAGCTACGGCATTCGCGACGCGCTGGCCATCCTCAAGTGCCCCATCATCGAGGTGCACATGTCCAACATCCACGCCCGCGAAGCGTTCCGCCACCACTCGGTGTTGGCCGACATCGCTCAAGGCCAAGTGGCGGGCTTTGGGGTGGACAGTTATTTGATGGGCCTGCGCACCGCGGTTGAACACGCCAAGGCCCGAGCCGCGGCTTGATCTGCCTCGCCCTCTGGGCGCCGGTTCAAGGCCGTGCTGGGCTCTTGACCACCACCTGCCGCTGTTCGCCCAAGTCACGACCGCCCAAGGTCACCACGTCACCGGCCTTGAGGTAGAGCGGGGGGTTGTGACCCATGCCCACACCCGGTGGGGTGCCGGTGGGGATCACGTCACCGGGCTGCAAGGCCATGAATTGGCTGAGGTAACTCACGATGTGGGCCACGCCAAAAATCATGGTGCGGGTGTTGCCCCGCTGTCGCGCCACCCCATTGACGTCGAGCCACAGGTCCACGTTTTGTGGGTCACCCAACTCATCCGGCGTCACCAGCCAAGGCCCCAAAGGGCAATGGGTGGGGTAACTTTTGCCCTTGACCCACTGGCC
>JBFZCK010000038.1:0-12286 GCA_041307965.1 Burkholderiales bacterium
TGGCGGTGTCGGCGCTGGGCGTTTGCACCGGCACGATCTGGTGGTAGGCCTGGTACATGGCCGGGCGCGGCAAATCGTTCATGGCCGCGTCGACGATGCAGAAGTTTTTGTGTTCGCCGGGCTTGAGGTAGAGCACCTCGGTCAGGCACACGCCGGCGTTGCCCACCAAGGAGCGTCCCGGTTCGATGTAAATGGCGCGGTCGCCGTAGCCACGTGCATCGAGCTTGGCCAACAGCGCTTGCCACAAGGCATCGGCGCTGGGGGGGGTGTCGCCGTGGTAGTTGATGCCCAAACCACCACCAAAGTCGATGTGTTCGATGGCGATGCCGTGGACCTCAATGGCTTGCACCAAGTCGAGCACGCGGTCCATGGCGTCAAGGTAGGGCGCAGCTTGCGTGATCTGTGAGCCGATGTGGCAGTCGATGCCCACCACACGCAAACCCGGATGGGCCGCCGCGCGTTGGTAGGTGCTGACCACGTCTTCGTGGGCGATGCCGAATTTGTTGTCTTTGAGTCCGGTGGAGATGTAGGGGTGGGTTTGGGCGTCCACGTTCGGGTTGACGCGCAAGCTCACGGGCGCGCGCAGGCCCATGCCTTGTGCGACCTCACCCAACACCTCCAGCTCGGCCACGCTCTCGACGTTGAAGCAACCGATGCCAACGTCCAAGGCGCGGCGCATCTCGGCGCGCGTTTTGCCCACGCCCGAGAAAATGATTTTCTGTGGCGACACGCCCGCGCGCAAAGCGCGTTCAAGCTCACCGCCCGAGACGATGTCCAGGCCGCAACCGGCTCGCACCAAGGTTTGCAAAATCGCCAAGCTGCTGTTGGCCTTCATGGCGTAGCAAATTTGGTGGCGCCGACCAGCCAAGCCCTTTTGGTAGGCGGCCAAGGCCTGGAGCATAGCGGCTTGGCTGTACACAAACAGCGGCGTGCCGTGGGCCTGTGCCAAGGAGGCCAGCGAAACGTCCTCCACCCACAGTTGGTGGTCGCGCACAGTGAAAAAATCGGGCAATTCGGTCGTCATGGGGTGGGGCAGTGGCGGATCAACGGACGCTGGCAGTGGGCAAGGTCAAAGGACCTTTTTGGCCGCAGCCGGCATTGCCCAGTAAAACCAATGCCAGCACGCTGGCGCAAAAAACCTTGGTCAGGGTCATGGCAATCTCTGGGGTGAAGGGTGGAACAAAGGCGCGGCCTACAATGGCCAGCAGTGTATTGAATGCCCATTGTAATGACCGATCTTGAATACTTGGACCGAGCCGAGGCTTTGCTCAAAGCCGTGGAATTGTCGTGCGACCGCCTCAACGACGACACCGATGCCGACATCGATGCCCAACGCGTGGGCGGCATGATCACCTTGGTGTTCGCTAACCGCAGCCAAATCGTCATCAATTTGCAAAAACCCTTGCAAGAAGTTTGGTTGGCCGCCAAGGCCGGGGGCTTTCACTACCGCTTTGACGGCCAGTCTTGGCAAGACACCAAAGGTCAGGGCGAGTTCTTGACCCACCTGAGCCGCTACGCCAGCGAACAATCGGGTCTGGCGCTGCGCTTTTAGTTGCTGAACAGGTTCAAGATGCCTTGCCGGTCTTGCTCGGTGGGCGACTCAACTGGGTTGCCGCTGCCGTCCAACAAGGGCGCTCCTGCGGCGCTGGGCGTGTTCAAACCCAAGCTGCGGATGCTGGTGCTGGGGCCAAATTCCTCAAAGTACCACTCGCCCCCGATTTGAATCACGCCTGGGGGAACAGGGTATTCCAAGACCGGCTCTTGGCTGAGTGCGACCTTCATGAAGTCCAACCAAATGGGCAGGCTCAAGCCACCACCGGTTTCGCGAGCGCCCAAGTTGCGGGGCGTTCCGTAACCCACCCAGGTAGCGGCCACCAAATGGGGTTGAAAACCCACGAACCAAGCGTCGACCGAGTCGTTGGTGGTGCCTGTTTTGCCGAACAGGTCGGTGCGTTGCAAGGTGCTTTGCGCCCGGGCGGCCGTGCCGCTGCGGGTGATTTCTTGCAATAAGCTGTTCATCACAAAGGCGTTGCGCTCGTCAATCGCGCGGGGCTGTTCGGATAAATTCAACTCAGGCGCTTCAAACAACACACGACCGCGGTGATCGGTGACTTGGCTGATCAACTGCGGTTGAACCAAATACCCGCCGTTGGCGAAGACCGAATAGCCGGTGGCCATTTGCATCGGGGTGACCGAGCCGGCGCCCAAGGCCAGCGTCAAGTAGGGTGGGTGGCGCTCGGCGTCAAAGCCAAACCGGGTCACCCAGTCTTGAGCGCTTTGGGTGCCCACCACTTCCAAGACCCGAATCGAGACCATGTTTTTGGACACAGCCAGCGCCCGGCGCAGCGACATGGGGCCGGCGAATTCGCCGTCGTAGTTTTTCGGCTCCCAAGGCTGACCGCCGGTTTGCGCGGCGGAATAGAACAAGGGTGCATCGTTGACGATGGTGCTGGGTGTCACGCCTTTTTCCAAGGCGGCCGAGTACACAAAGGGTTTAAAGCTGGAGCCGGGTTGACGCCATGCTTGCGTGACGTGGTTGAACTGTGTTTTTTGGAAATCAAAACCACCGACCAAAGCGCGAATGGAGCCGTTGCGGGGATCGAGTGCCACAAAGGCCGCTTCGACCTCGGGTTGTTGGGTGATGAACCACGCCTTTTTGGCGTTTTGCATCACACGAACCACCGCCCCAGGCCGAATTTTGATCTTGGGACTGGCTTTGGTTGACAGCGCTGGTTGAACCGACAGCAAGCCGTCTTTGTTGATGGTGAACGGCACACCGTCTTGGCGCACGGCCACCACCTTGGTCGGGCTGGCGCTCAACACCACCGCGGTGTAGAGGTCGCCGTTGTCGGGAACCGCGGCGATGGCGTCGTCGATGGCATCGTCCAGCGAGGCTTTGTCAGCGGGCAAGTCAATGAAACGTTCGGGGCCACGGTAAATTTGCCGTTGCTCGTAATTGAAGAGGCCGGTTCGAACAGCGCGGTAAGCCGCTTGTTGCTGAGCAGAGCGCACGGTGGTGGTGACGTTGAAGCCACGGGTATAGGCTTCTTCGCCGTACTGGCTGACGATGGCTTGGCGCACCATGTCGGCGACAAAGTCTGCTTGGATGCGCTCGTTGCTGTTGTTCACGCGCAGCTTCAAGGGCTCGGCTTTGGCCGCACGGGCTTGTTCTGCACTGATGAAGCCATTGGCCTGCATGCGTTCGATGATGTGGAGTTGGCGCGAACGGGCCCGCTTGGGGTTGATGATGGGGTTGAACGCCGACGGTGCTTTGGGCAAACCGGCCAGCATGGCGGCCTCGGCAATCGTCAGGTCTTTGAGTGGTTTGCCAAAGTAGGTTTGTGCGGCGGTGGAAAAACCATACGAGCGTTGACCCAGAAAAATCTGGTTCATGTAAATCTCAAGGATTTGCGCTTTGGTCAGTCGGTGTTCCAGCTTGAAGGTGAGCAAGACCTCGTAGATCTTGCGCATGTAGCTTTTTTCGGCCGACAAATACACGTTGCGCGCCACCTGCATCGTGATGGTGGAGGCGCCTTGGCTGCGGGCCTGCCCCAAGTTGGCCAAGCCCGCGCGCACCATGCCGCGGTAATCCACGCCGTTGTGCTCGAAAAAGCGGGCGTCTTCGATGGCCAACACGGCGTTGATCATCACCGGTGGAATTTCGCTGATGGGCACCAGGTTGCGTCGCTCTTCACCAAATTCGCCCAGCAAATCACCTTCGGCGCTGAACACGCGCAAGGGCAATTTGGGTTTGTAGTCGATCAGGTTGTCAACGTCGGGGAGGTTGGGGTAGGCCACGGCCAAGGCGATGCCGATGACCGCAAACAAGACCCCCGCAGCACCCACGCCCAAGAGCAGCAAGGACATCAGCAAGCGACCCAAGGTGCCCAAGGGCGTGGGGCCTTGGCTGTTGCCGGAGGGCTTGCGGGAGGGTCGGTGGGAGTGGCTTGAAGACATGCGGGCAATCGTGGCTAATCGTTCATTATAAAAAGCCGCCTCTTGCGCAGCTTGGATACACCGATGAGAAGGATTCCACTGCTTGGGCGGTGATTGTTTTCTCACAACACGGTAGCAGGCTGACAAACGCCGAGGTGGGTATTTCAATACCCGTCATGGGCGCTGTCCGTTCGGCGTCATGGGGCACATCATGCAAACCTGGTCGTCGGTGGTGGGTCGTTGGCGTCGCTGGTCTCAGCGCCACTGGGTGTTGGGCGTGGACGACACGGGGCCGGTGGTGCGCTGGGTGTGCTTGCGGCAAGTGTCAGGCGAGCCGCACCAATGTGTGGGCGCTGGCGAATGGTCCAGCGATGACCCAACAGACGCTTGGTGTGCCGAATTTCAAGGCCTCCCGATGGCCTTGGCTTTGCACTCGGGCGTGGTCTTGCAGCGGCGCGTGTCCATGCCAGTGTCGTGTGATGAGGACGACCAACCCACGTGGGCGCAATCGGTCATGGCCCAGGCCATGGGTCTGCCCATGACGGAGGTGGCGGTGGACTGGGGGCCAGAGACCGATGCCGCCGCGGGCGCGTTGTGGTGGTTGGCCGGTGTGCGGGCGTCGGTGGCGCGTGGTCGTGAGCAATGGGCCCAAGCGCACGGCGCCACATTGCGCCTGTTGGACACCCAGTCCTTGGCTTTGGAGCGTGTCCTGTGCGCCAGTGTCCAAGGACAGACCGACCCGGTCTGGTTGTGGTGGGCCGGGCGCGATGAAGGGTTTTTGTGCACGGGGTGGTGGCATTTGGGGCATTGGCACGACCGCCAAGACGTGCCCATGGATGTTCAGCACTTGGACCAGATGCCTTCGGCGCTGGTGGGTTTGGTGCGCGCGGCGCAAACCCAAAAGCCCGCTTTGTCGCGCATGCAGTGGTGGTGGGCGGGTGAAGCCTTGGCGCCGTGGGCGGCATGTTGGGCCGCTGATCCGCCCGCGGCGTGTCGCGCTTGGCATTGCCAAGCTGCGCCCTTGCCGTTCGCGGGTCGGATTGAAGCCGAGGCCCAAGCACCCGCCCACGCGTGGGCTTTGGCCCTGGGCTTGGCCATGCACCCAGGGTGGCGGTGATGGACATCAATTTGACCGATCACCGCCATGCGCGCCGTCAGCGCCAATGGGCCATCACCCGGTGGCGTTGTGCCGGTGCTTGGGTCTTGGGTGTGCTGCTGTCTTTGTTGCCTTTGTCGTGGGAGCACGCACAGCGGCAAGCGTGGGCGTCGGCTTGGCACGCCGCACAGACCGAGGCCCAAGTCCTGCAATCGCGCGAAGCGAACTGGGCCGTCCAAACCCAAGCGTGGTCTGGCTGGGAATCGCAACGCCAAGCCTGGCTCAGTGTGGGGCATGACAGCCAAACTGCGCTGCGCTTGTGGCATTGGTTGGGCACCGCACCGATCCATGGTGTTCGTTGGACCCAGTGGCAGCAAGAGGGCCCGCGCTGGACGGTCTCGGGTGAGGCCAAGGGCCTCAATGAGGTGCGCGAGTGGTTGGTCAGTGGTGACCATCGACCCACGCCGGTGGACCGAGAGGTGGCGGTGTCGCAGTCCCAGCAATGGGCCGATGGCCGCATTGGGTTTGTGTTGACTTGGGAGGAGCTGCCATGACGTGGGGATTTTGGGGGTCACCGTTGTATTGGCGCGGACGTGTTCGGCGTGCATGGTTGCAGGATGCGTCGGGTGTGCGCTGGGGCTTGCCAGCGGGCATGGCCGCTTTGGGGTTTGGTATGGGCTTGACGGGGTTGGGGTTTGGGGACGCTTTACAGGTCAAACAAGCCCAATTGCTGGACTTGCAAGCCAGCAACGCGGCGCAACAGGCCCGTTGGGCTCGAGAAGCCCCGGTGCGCGAGCAGGCGCCAGCGGTGCGGGCTTCGGTGTCGGCTTGGCAGTCGGCCTTGCGATGGTCGCAACCCTCGCCTTGGTTGCAATGGCCCGCGCATGCACAGGGTGTGGGCGTGACGCTGCAGCGCATTCAACCGGTTTCGGTCCAAACCCTGGCGCACCATGTGCAGCACAGGGTGGCGCTGGAGGGGCAAGGCAGCTTGCCCGATGTCGATGCCTTGTGGCGCGAACTTGGCCGACGGGGCTGGTGGGTCACGCCCCTGAGCATGCGCATGGACGGTTCGCGTGAGGGTTCGACGACATGGCAGGCGCAGTGGGTGGTTCACCAAGCTTTGCCGGAGGATGCACCCTTGCCGACGACGCCAGAACCTCGGGTGGTTGAACAGGCATCTTGGGTCAAGGGCTGGTTGACCGACGGCGGTCCGTCCATCGCGAAGCTTCATGCCGCCGTGTCGGTGGCACCTGACGTGAGGTGGGATGGGGATTGGTCCCTGGCGGGGCAGGACACAGCCGAACGGGACGGCGTTCGTGCACTGACGCCATGGCCCCAAACCGATTGGACACACATGCGTTTGGTGGGTCGTTGGATGCGCGGGCAACAGGTGGTCGCTTTGGTGGCGGTCGACGGCGTGGTGCACGCGGTCGTGCCCGGCATGCGTTTGGGGCCTCAGCAGCATGAGGTGGTGCAGGTGACCTTGGATGGTGTGTGGGTGTCCACGTCGGCGTCGGACGTGCGCCCTCGGCGCGTTTTGCATTGGCCCAAAGACCAAAGCGGAGGTGACTCATGATGGTCTTTCGCCAATGGGTGTTGGGCGCCTGCTGTTGGTGCAGTGCGTGTTTGATGTGGGCGGGTGAAGCCCAGCCCAACGAGGCCGTGAGTTTGCAGGTGCAGGATGCCGATGTTCGGGGGGTGTTGCAAGGTTTGGCCGAGGTACACCCCTTCAATGTGCTCATGTCCGATGCGGTCAAAGGCCGTGTGAGCTTGCGACTCGATGCGGTCCCTTGGCGTCAAGCGGTTGAGTGGGTGGCACAAAGCCAAGGCTTGGCTTGGCGGTGGCAGGGCGACACGGTCTGGATCGGGACGCCCGAAGAGATGGTCTCGCGCGACACCCTGCGCTTGCAAGCGGCGCTCGCGTTGGAGGCGGTAGAGCCCCTGCGCACACAAGGGTTTCGATTGCAGTACGCCAAAGCCACCGACCTCGTGACCCAGTTGCTGCCCCCAGGCGATAAAACCGGAGCCGCACCGCGCATGTTGTCGGCCCGTGGCAGCGCCATGGCTGAGACGCGAAGCAACCATGTTTTTGTGACCGACACCGATGCCCGGTTGCAACGGGTGGCCGCTTTGATTGCGCAAGTCGACATCCCAGTGCGCCAGGTGATGATTGAGGCGCGCATCGTCGAAGCGGAGGACAGTTTTGGCAAGGCCTTGGGCGTTCGTTTGGGTGCAGGGGTGCCCGATTTTCGGGTGGGAGGTCGCACCCAAGCACGCCTGGGCCCCAACTTCGGATCTTTGACTTCAGGTGAGGGCGCCAGCGAGCCATTTGTGAATTTGCCGGCCAACCCCAGTTCGGCCGCTGCCGCGACCGTGGCGCTGTCCTTGTTCAGTCCGGCGGCGAGTCGATTTTTGAACTTGGAGGTGTCGGCCTTGGAGGCCGATGGCAAAGGCCGCATCGTCTCCAGCCCGCGTGTGGTCACCGCCGATCAGGTCAAGGCGCTGATTGAGCAGGGGACCGAATTCCCTTACCAAACCGCCACCGCCAGTGGTGCCACGGCCATTGCTTTTCGCAAAGCCAACCTGAAGTTGGAGGTGACCCCGCGCATCACGCCAGAGGGGCACGTGGTGCTGGACCTGTCCATCAACAAGGACAGTCGGGGTGAGACCACCACCAGCGGCATCGCGATCAACACCAAGCACGTGCAAACGCAGGTGTTGATTGAGAACGGCGGCACGGTGGTGATCGGCGGCATTTTTGAACACATTGAGCGTCAAGAGTTGCACCAAGTGCCGGGCTTGGGCCGCCTACCGCTGCTCGGTGCCTTGTTCAGGTCCAAACAAATGGTTTCAAGCAAGTCCGAGTTGTTGGTGTTCATCACCCCCAGGGTGCTGCACACGCACAGGGCCGAAGTGGGCGGTTGATTGGTGCTATTCTTCAAGACCTCTCCATTTTTCTGGGCCGTTTGTGAGCTATTTGTGCAGTCTGGTGGGCCTGCCGGGTTCGGGTAAGTCGACCGTCGGTCGGCAGCTCGCCCGTCGTTTGGGTTTGCCTTTTCACGATTCTGACCACGTCATTGAAACCCGTTTGGGTTGTTCGATTCGCGAGTACTTTGAACGCGAAGGCGAGGATCGGTTTCGCGACTTGGAGTCCGAGGTGCTCGACACCTTGACCTTGCAAGGTCCCGCTGTGGTGTCCACTGGGGGGGGAGCAGTTTTGCGTCCTGTCAACCGCGAGCGCTTGCGCCAACGCACGCAAGTGATCTATTTGCGCTCCACACCCGACGAGGTGTTTCGTCGCTTGCGCCACGATCGCAACCGACCCTTGCTGCAGGTGGACGATCCCTTGCAGCGACTCAAAGACCTGTTTTCGGTGCGCGACCCCTTGTACCGAGAAACTGCCCACTTCACCATCGAAACCGGTCGCCCATCGGTAGCGACCTTGGTCAACATGGTTGTGATGCAATTGGAACTGTCGGGGGCTTCCCCAGCACCTGCTTAAAACCTTATGACAACACCGATTTCAGAGACCCCGGTTCAGATCGATCTGGGAGACCGCAGTTACAACATTCTGATTGGCGAGCAGTTGCTCAACGCCGCCAGCACATGGGCCGATTTGCCCAAAGCCGCAGCAGCCCTTATCGTCACCAACACCACCGTTGCGCCGCTGTATGCCCAGCGTTTGCAAGCCGCCCTCGCGCCGCTCTACAAACAGGTGCACACCGTGGCCTTGCCCGATGGCGAGAGCCACAAAGATTGGCAAACGCTCAACTTGATTTTTGACGAGCTGCTGGGCAAAGGCGCTGACCGTAAAACTGTGCTGTTTGCCTTGGGCGGCGGCGTGGTGGGTGACATGACCGGCTTTGCCGCCGCTTGCTACATGCGCGGTGTGCCCTTTGTGCAAGTGCCCACCACCTTGCTGGCGCAGGTTGACTCATCGGTGGGCGGCAAGACGGCCATCAACCACCCCATTGGCAAAAACATGATTGGTGCGTTCTACCAACCGCAACGCGTGGTGTGCGATCTGGATACTTTGCAAACCTTGCCCCAGCGCGAGATGAGCGCTGGCTTAGCCGAAGTCATCAAATACGGCCCCATCGCCGACATGCAGTTTTTGGATTGGATCGACAGCAACCTCGACGCGCTCTTAGCGCGTGACCCCAAGGCTTTGGCACACGCGGTCAAGCGCAGTTGCGAAATCAAAGCCTGGGTCGTGGGCCAAGACGAACGCGAAGGCGGCATCCGCGCCATCTTGAATTTCGGCCACACCTTTGGTCACGCCATCGAAGCGGGCTTGGGCTTTGGCGAATGGCTGCACGGCGAAGCCGTCGGCTGCGGCATGGTCATGGCCTCGCATCTCTCGCAACGTTTGGGTTTGGTGGACGAGGCGTTTGTCTCGCGCTTCACCGCGCTGGTTGAGCGCGCAGGCTTGCCCATCGTCGGCCCCAAACTCGGCGCAGACGAATACCTGCACCACATGCGCGTGGACAAAAAAGCGGAAGCCGGCGAAATCAAATTCGTGCTCATCGATAAGCCGGGCACGGCCACCGTGCGCGGTGCGCCCGATGCTTTGGTGGCACAAGTCATTGACGATTGTTGTGCCCAATAAGTTGCGCCCAATGACGCCACTCGCGTCATACGCCTGCCTGCCCGAACAGTCCCGTGGCCGCCGCCACGCAGAACCCTCACTGCCAGCCCACGCCTCCAGCGTGCGCAACCCGCACCAGCGCGACCGCGACCGCATCGTTCACTCCACCGCTTTTCGCCGTTTGGTTTACAAGACGCAAGTGTTTTTGAACCACGAAGGTGATTTGTTTCGCACGCGCATGACGCACTCGTTGGAAGTGGCGCAACTCGGCCGCTCCATCGCCCGCTCGTTGAACCTCAACGAAGACTTGGTTGAAGCCATCGCCTTGGCGCACGACCTGGGCCACACGCCGTTTGGCCACGCGGGCCAAGACGCTTTGAACGAATGCATGGCAGAGCACGGGGGCTTTGAGCACAACCTGCAAAGCCTGCGCGTGGTGGATGAGCTCGAAGAACGCTACCCCGCGTTCAACGGCCTCAACCTGAGCTTTGAAACCCGCGAAGGCATCTTGAAGCACTGCGCACGACGCAATGCCGAGCTCATCAACGCGCAAGAGCCCAACGGCATTGCAGCCCGTTTTTTGAACGGTACACAGCCCAGCCTAGAAGCGCAGCTGTGCAACTTGGCCGATGCCATTGCCTACAACGCGCACGACATTGACGACGGCGTGCGCTCGGGTTTGCTCACGCTCGAGCAGCTGCACGACGTGTCACTGTTTGCCCGCTACCACGCACAAACCTTGGTCGAGTACCCCCAGCTGCAAGGCCGCCGTGTGTTGTACGAAACCATTCGCCGCATGTTGAGTGATCAGGTGTACGACGTGATCAACGCCACCCGCGCTGCGCTGCAACAGCACGCACCCGCCAGCGCCGACGAAGTGCGTCAATGTCCGCCCATCGTGCAATTCAGCGCGGCGATGCACGAAGAGTCAAAAGCGCTCAAGTCGTTTTTGTTCCGCAATTTGTACCGCCACCCACAGGTGATGCAAACCACCGATGGCGCTCGAGCCATGGTGCAAGACTTGTTTGCCGTCTACGTGGCCAGGCCCCAAGAAATGCCTGCCGCCTACGCCCAGCGCAGCGATGTGCCGCGTGCCGTGGCCGACTACTTGTCGGGCATGACCGACCGCTTTGCCACCCGTGAACACGCCCGTTTAAAAACGGGGTCATAAAAAACGGGGTCAGATTCGACTTAAACTGAGACATGGCCCGATTGCCCCGTTTGACCTTGGGTGGATACCCGCACCACGTGATCCTGCGCGGCAACAACCGCCAAGAGATTTTTTTGAATGCGGCCGATCGGGACTTCCTGTTGGCGGTGTTGGCCGATGAGTCCAAGCAGCACGGCGTCGATGTCCACGCCTATGTGTTGATGAGCAACCACATCCACCTGTTGTTGACGCCTCAGACCGACCAAGCCTTGCCGCGGATGATGCAGGCCTTGGGCCGGCGCTATGTGCGCCATTTCAATCAGCGCCATGGCCGTACCGGCACCTTGTGGGAAGGGCGGTACCGGTCCACCGTCATCCAGTCCGAACGCCATTTGCTGGCCTGCATGGTTTATTTGGACCTCAACCCCGTGCGCGCGGGCATGGTGAGCGACCCCGCTGAGCACCCTTGGTCCAGTCATCACCACCACATTGGCACTCGTGTGGACAAACTCATCACCCCCCACGCGCTTTATTGGCAACTCGGCAACACGCCCTTCGCGAGGGAAGTCGCGTACACCGACATGGTGCGTGCGGGCTTGTCTGTGAACCAAGTTGGCGCATTGACCCGTGCCACGCTCAGCGGCTGGGCCTTGGGTGATGACGCGTTTAAGAGCCGCTTGCAGGCACAAACCCCCCGGCGTGTCAGTCCCGGCCCCATCGGCCGACCACCCAAAAAACCACTTCCTTGATGGGTTACTGGACGACCTAAAGCGCTTGAACTGCGGGCTTTTTAATCTGTCCCTATTTAAATACTTGAAACAAAGGAGAATTTTAAAAGTAGTATCTGACCCCATTTATTTTGCTTGGCATGAATGCTGCACTGCGGTATTCTCACCCTCCCGCTGAATTTTTGAGGAACGCGCCATGACCTCGGCTGCCGACAAAGCACAACTGCAATCTCAGGGTTTGTACGACCCATCCAACGAACACGACGCTTGTGGCGTGGGCTTTGTGGCCCACATCAAAGGTCAAAAGAGCCACGCCATCGTGGGCCAGGCGCTCAAAATTTTGGAGAACCTGGACCACCGGGGTGCCGTTGGTGCGGACGCGTTGATGGGCGACGGTGCCGGTATCTTGATCCAGTTACCCGACGCCCTGTACCGCGAAGACATGGCCCAGCAGGGCGTGACCTTGCCCGCACCCGGCGAATACGGCGTCGGTATGGTCTTTTTGCCCAAAGAACACGCTTCGCGCTTGGCCTGTGAGCAAGAGCTCGAGCGCGCCGTCTTGGCCGAAGGTCAAGTGCTCTTGGGCTGGCGCGATGTGCCGGTCAACCGCGACATGCCCATGTCGCCCACGGTGCGCGCCAAAGAGCCCATCATGCGCCAAATCTTCATCGGTCGCGGCAACGACGTGATCGTGCAAGACGCGCTCGAGCGCAAGCTCTACGTCATCCGCAAGACCGCCAGCGCGGCCATTCAAAACCTGCAGCTCAAGCACAGCAAAGAGTATTACG
>JBFZCK010000039.1:0-6206 GCA_041307965.1 Burkholderiales bacterium
GGGCGTACACACCCGGTGCGCTGTGCGGCTGGAAGAACACCAAGTCGCCTTGGTGTTGTTCGGTGCGCGCATGGAAGAAGTGGTGAAAGCCGGTCTCGAACAAATCGGCCACGCTGGCGTAACTGGCGATGTGCCCGCCCAACTCGCCATAGGCTTGGTTGGCGCGTACCACCATGGCCAGCGCGTTCCAACGCATGATGGCTACCAGCCGCTCTTCGGTGGCCAAGTCGCCGGGGAACACCGGCTGCTCATCGACCGCGATGGTGTTCATGTACGGCGTGTTCAGCTCGGGCTGCCAGCCCGTGCGCTGCTGGCGCGCCACGGTGGCCAGCTCGTCCAGAATCTGCCGCGCCCGCGCGGGGCCTTGCGTGCCGATCAGCGCCAGCAAGGCTTCGCGCCACTCGGCGGTTTCTTCGGGGTCGATGTCGGTGCTGCCGAACATCGTTGGCCAATGGGGTTCGATGGGTGCGTTCATGCAGCCCACTGTACCGAGCCGTACGCCGCATGTGCTGCCTATTTGAATCAATCAATCCCATATTTAAAGCACAATATGCCGAAATCAAAAGGAATTCAGCACATGGTTCTGGACAACGTGGATTTGAAGATACTGGACGAGCTGCAGCGCGACGGCGCCTTGTCCAACGTGAGCCTGGCCAAACGCGTCGGCCTGTCGCCCTCGCCCTGCCTGGCCCGTGTCAAGGCTTTGGAGAGCCACGGCGTCATTCAGCGCTACGTGGCCTTGGCCAGCGCAGCGGCACTGGGGCTGGGGTTGACGGTGTTCATCTCGATCAGCCTCAAGACCCAAAGCAAAGAAACCCTGGCCGACTTTGAAGCGCACATCGCCCGGCACGACGAGGTGATGGAGTGCTATTTGATGACCGGCGACAGCGACTATTTGTTGCGGGTGGCCGTGCGCGACATGGCGGCGCTGGAACGGTTCATCTTGGAGCAGCTCTCACCGATTCCCGGCGTCGAAAAAATCCGCTCCAGTTTTGCGCTCAAACAGGTGCGCTACAAAACGGCCTTACCGCTGGGTTATTGAGCGATGTCAAGCCGCCGCGCCGGGAATCGGTCATATTGACAGGCTCCGATCTCACAAGAAACACAGGGAACCCCATGCTGCCCAACCGCGATGCTTTGAACAAGCTGCTGCCCACGAACCCCGCTGCCTCGCCATGGCGGCGACGCGCATGGGTCAGCGTTGGGGTGGTGTTGCTGCTGGCCTTGGTTTGGTGGGTGTGGGGGCGCAGCGCCCAGTCCGTCAAGCCGCAATACGTCGCCGAGCCTTTGGCCCGTGGTGACATCACCCTGAGCGTCAGTGCCAACGGCACTTTGCAGCCCGTGCGCCACGTCAACGTGGGCAGCGAGTTGTCGGGCACGGTGCAAGCCGTTCGGGTGGATGTGAACGACCGTGTCAAACGCGGCCAAGTGCTCATCGAGTTGGACCCAGCCAAACTCAAAGACCAGGTGCAGCACGCCCGTGCCGCCTTGGCCTCTGCCCAAGCCCAACGCACCCAAGCCGAAGCCACGGCGCGTGAGGCCAAAGCCCAGCTGGCGCGTTTGGAAGTGGTCTTCAAACAATCGCAAGGCGGCATCCCGTCCTTGACCGACATGGACGCGGCCCGCGCCACCGCCGCGCGCAGCCAAGCCGCGGTGCTCAGCGCCAACGCCGCGGTCGACCAAGCCCAAGCCACTTTGTCCACCAACAGCACCAACTTGAGCAAGGCGGCCATTGTCTCGCCCATGGATGGCGTGGTCTTGAGTCGCCAAGTCGACCCGGGCAACGCTGTGGCCGCTTCGCTGCAAGCCGTCACGCTCTTGACCATCGCGCAAGACCTGCGCGCGATGAAGCTCGAGGTCAACGTGGACGAGGCCGATGTGGGCGTGCTGCAAGAAGGCCAAACCGCCACCTTCACCGTCAGCAGCTACCCCGGTCGGCGTTACCCTGGCACGGTGCAGCGCGTGGCCTATGGCTCCACCAAAACCGACAACGTGGTGACCTACACCACCACCTTGGGTGTGGACAACAGCGACCTGACGCTGCGCCCTGGGATGACCGCCACCGCCAGCATCGTCGCGGTCGAGCGCAAAGGCGTCTTGCGCGTGCCCAACACCGCCTTGCGCTTCATGCCGGCCTCAGCGTCGGCAACACCCCCCAGCGGCTCCATCACGAGCAAGCTGATGCCGCGGCCACCGGCGGCCGCGCCCAAAACCGCCAAGCTCGATCGCCGCGGCGGGGCCCGTCAAATTTGGGTGCTCGACCAAGGCGAGCCGCGTGCCATCACCGTGACCACGGGCATCAGCGATGGCCGCATGACCGAAGTCAGCGGCGAGGGCTTGAGCGAAGGCCTGTTGGTCATCACCGAACAGCGGGCCGCGCCGTGAACACCGAGCAAGCCTCTGTGCCACTGTTGTCTTTGCGCGGCCTGACCAAGGTCTACGGCGCGGGCGACACCGCCTTCCAAGCCTTGGCAGGTGTGGATTTGGACGTCGAGGCCGGCGAATTCGTCGCCATCATGGGGCCGAGTGGGTCGGGCAAGTCCACCGCCATGAACATGCTGGGTTTGTTGGACACGCCCACGGCCGGTCAATACCTTTTCAAAGGCGTGCCGGTGCAAGACTTGGGGCGTGACGAGCGGGCCATGATCCGGCGCCAGTATTTGGGCTTTGTGTTCCAAGGCTTTCATTTGTTGGCCCGCACCAGCGCCTTGGAAAATGTGGAGTTGCCGCTGGTTTACCGCGGCATGCCAGCGGCCCAGCGCCGCGCGCAAGCGCTTCAAGCCTTGGCCGACGTGGGTCTCACGGGTTGGGAGCACCGAACACCGGCCGAGTTGTCGGGTGGTCAGCAGCAGCGCGTGGCGATTGCACGCGCCATGGTGACCCAGCCCCAAATTTTGTTGGCCGACGAGCCCACCGGCAATTTGGACACCCACCGCAGCCACGAGATCATGGAACTCATCCAACGCCTCAACCGCGAGCAGGGCATCACGGTGTTGATGGTCACACACGAAAACGACATCGCTGCGTACGCCCAACGCACCGTTCGCTTTGTCGACGGGCGCATCGCGAAGGACGACCATGTGGTTTAACGCACTGCTCCTGGCATGGCGCTCCATCACCCGCAATTGGCTGCGCTCATCGCTCACGGTGTTGGGCGTGGTGATCGGTGTGGCCGCGGTGGTGACCATGGTCACCGTGGGCAACGGCGCCACGCTGGCCATCCAAAATCAAATCACGGGCCTGGGCACCAATTTGCTGCAAGTGCGCGCAGGCCAACGCTTTGGCGCGGGCAGCGGCGGCGTGTCGCCCGCGTTCCAAGCCGCCGACGCCACGGCCTTGGCGCAGCAAGCGCCCGGCGTGCAAGCTGTGGCGCCCGAGGCGCGCACCGGGTCGGTGGTGGTGGCCAATGGCCGCAACTGGTCGAGCAGCATCATCGGCAGCACCAACGACTGGTCTTTGACCAACAACTGGACCATCCTCGATGGCCGTGCGTTCAGCGACGACGAACAGCGCGCGGGTTCTGCCGTGTGCATCATCGGTGAGACGGTGCGCCGCGAGCTCTTTGGCCCGGCCTCGCCGATCGGCTCCAACATCCGCGTGCGCCAAGTGCCGTGTGAGGTGGTGGGCGTGTTGGGCAGCAAAGGCCAGGGCGCCTTTGGCAACGACCAAGACGACTTGGTGTGGATGCCCCTGAACACCTACCAGCGCCGCGTGGCCGGCCACACCCGCATCAACACCCTGCAGGTGTCCATGCAAGATGGGGCGGATCCCGAGGCCGTCAAAACCGGGCTGCGCGACATCTTGCGCGAGCGCCGCAAACTCTCAGAAGCCGACGAAGACAACTTCAATATTTTGGACACGCGCCAGTTGGGCGAGACTTTGTCGGGCACCACCCGCATCATGACCTTGCTGCTCGGTGCCGTGGCGGCGGTGAGTTTGGTGGTCGGTGGCATCGGCATCATGAACATCATGTTGGTCAGCGTCACCGAGCGCACCCGAGAAATCGGCTTGCGATTGGCCATTGGCGCACTGGAGCGCGAGGTCTTGTTGCAGTTCTTGATCGAGGCGGTGGTGCTGGCCGCACTGGGCGGTGTGGTGGGCTTGGTGCTGGCTTTGCTGGCCAGCGTGGGCTTGTCCATGCTCATGAACATCCCCTTTGTGTTTGGTTGGGGCATCAACTTTTTGGCCTTTGCGTTCTCGGCTGCGATCGGTGTGGTGTTTGGCTTCGTGCCGGCACGTCGCGCAGCACGCCTCAACCCCATCGACGCTTTGCGCCACGAATAAATGAAACCCTCCAACGATCCACCCAAGGGCAAGCCCCAATCGCTCAGCGGTCTGTGGCCTTTTTTGCGGCCCTACCGTGGCCGCATTGCCTTGGCTGGCCTGTTCTTGGTGTTGGCGGCGGTGACGACCTTGGTGTTTCCGTTGGCCTTGCGCGGCCTCATCGACAGCGGCCTGACCCCAGCCGATCCGGGCGAACGTTTGCTGGCCATGCGCGAACAGTTTTGGGGTTTGTTCGCGGTAGCCGCTGCACTGGGCGTGTTTTCGGCGGCGCGTTTTTATGTGGTCACCTGGTTGGGTGAGCGCATCACGGCCGACTTGCGCAACGCCGTGTACGGCCACGTTTTGCAACAAAGCCCCGAGTTTTTCGAGACCACCAAAACCGGCGAAGTGATTTCGCGATTGACCACCGACACCACGCTGGTGCAAGCCGTCGTGGGCTCGTCTTTGAGCATGGGTTTGCGCAACGCCGTGGTGGGCTTGGGCGCGCTGATCATGTTGGTCTATTCCAGCCCGGTGGTGATGGTGCAGGTCTTGGGAGTGTTGGTCTTGGTGGTGGCGCCCACGTTGTGGTTTGGCCGGCGCATCCGCAAGCTCTCGCGTGCCAGTCAAGACCGAGTGGCCGATTCCAGCGGCATCGCCGCGGAGGTGCTCAACGCCATGCCGGTGGTGCAAAGCCACACCGCCGAGGCGCGCGAACGCGCCCGGTTCGATGCGTCCACCCACGCCGCTTTTCAGGTGGCGGTGCGGCGCACGGCGGCGCGCTCGTCCTTGGTGGCGTTTGTGATCATCGCCACCTCGGCGGCTTTGCTCTGGGGCTTGTACCAAGGCACACAAGCGGTGATCCGGGGCGACCTGAGCGCGGGGGCTTTGGGTCAGACCGTGCTTTACGTGATCATTTTGGCCAGCGCTTTCGCGGTCTTGGGCGAGGTGTATGGCGATTTGTTGCGTGCCGCGGGTGCCACCGAGCGCCTCATGCAGCTCTTGCACACCCAGTCGCCCATCGTCTCGCCGGCCAACGCCACCACACCGGCGTTGCCCGCAGCGGGCAGTTCGGTGGTGTTGGAGCGGGTGCAGTTTCATTACCCCTCACGACCCGACCAGCCCGCCTTGAGCGAGGTGAGCTTGAGCATCGCGCCCGGCGAAACCGTGGCCTTGGTGGGGCCCAGTGGGGCCGGCAAAAGCACGGTGTTTCAGCTGCTGCTGCGCTTTTACGACCCGCAATGGGGGCGCGTGGTGATCGACGGTGTGCCGAGCACCGAATTCGCTTTGCACACCCTGCGTGAGCGCATGGCCATCGTGCCGCAAGACGCGGTGATTTTTTCAAGCAGCGCACGCGACAACATCCGCTATGGCCGCCCCGAGGCCAGCGACGCCGAGGTGCAGGCCGCCGCCGTGGCGGCCTTTGCCGATGGTTTCATCAGCGCCTTGCCCCAGGGCTACGACACCTTCTTGGGCGAGCGCGGCGTTCGTTTGTCGGGTGGACAGCGCCAACGCATCGCCATTGCGCGCGCCATGCTCAAAAACGCACCGCTGTTGTTGCTCGACGAGGCCACCAGCGCCCTCGACGCCGAGAGCGAACGCATGGTGCAGGCCGCGCTGACCTCAGCCATGCAAGGCCGTACCACGGTGGTCATTGCCCACCGATTGGCCACGGTGCAACGCGCCGACCGCATCGTGGTGCTCGACCATGGCCGCGTGGTCGAGCAAGGCACACACGCCGACTTGGTGCTGCGCGGCGGGCTGTACGCGCAATTGGCCCAGCTGC
The DNA here is from genome assembly GCA_041307965.1 of Burkholderiales bacterium. GTDB lineage: Bacteria > Pseudomonadota > Gammaproteobacteria > Burkholderiales > Burkholderiaceae_C > Hydrogenophaga. Next base: position 6,050 of record JBFZCK010000039.1, read on the forward strand.
AATTCGTCGCCTGAAAACAAACGCACGCGCTGGCACCCCGCGTGCCACAATGGTTTGATGAAACACCTCTTGTCTTGGTTGGCCTTGGTCAGCTCCCTGTTCGGCGCAGGTCACGTGCACGCGATTGAAGAGCCCGCTTACCGCGTGGTGCGATCGC
>JBFZCK010000040.1:0-7070 GCA_041307965.1 Burkholderiales bacterium
CTGCCAGTGACGACCACATCGACGGCACCACCGCGCGACAAGTTCAAGGGAACGATGGCGTTTTCGGCCAAACCGCCGCCTTGCATGAACAAGACTTTGAAGTTGGCGGGCACGGCCAAGAGTTCGCGCAAATCGGCTTCGGCTTGGGCGCAGATGCCCATGAACTCTTTGCCGCGGTGGCTCATCTCCATCACGCCCATGCCGCTGCCGCGCCAGTCGGTCATCTCAGCAGCGGCTTGTTCCAAGACCTCCAGCGGCATGGCCGCGGGGCCTGCCGAAAAATTCCAAGGACGCGTCATGCCTCTTCGGCTCCGGTCTCTTCACCTTCTTCGTCGTCGCGGACGTTGGCGTCGTTCTCCACGATACGTTGCAAGCCCGAGAGCTTGGCGCCGTCGTCCAGGCTGATCAGGGTCACGCCTTGGGTGGCGCGGCCGAGTTCGCGGATCTCACCGACCCGGGTGCGAACCAAGACGCCGGTGTCGGTGATGAGCATGATCTCGTCGTCGGCGCCCACCAAGGTAGCGGCCACCACCTTGCCGTTGCGCTCGGACTGTTGGATGGCGATCATGCCCTTGGTGCCACGGCCGTGGCGGGTGTATTCGGTGATCGCTGTGCGTTTGCCGTAACCGTTTTCGGTGGCGGTCAGCACGCTGGTGCGCGCGGCCTGTTCACCCACGGGTGCGCCTTCTTGTTGCGAGACCAGCATGGCGATGACGCTTTGGTGGTCTTCGATCATCATGCCGCGCACACCGCGCGCGCTGCGACCCAGCGGGCGAACATCGTTTTCGTCAAAACGCACGGCCTTGCCGCCATCGGAGAAGAGCATGACGTCGTGCTGACCATCGGTCAGCGCCGCACCGATGAGGAAGTCACCGTCATCCAAGTTGACGGCGATGATGCCGCCCTTGCGGGGATTGGAAAACTCGTCGAGCGAGGTCTTCTTGACCGTGCCCATGGAGGTGGCCATGAAGACGTATTGGTTCTCGGGGAAGGTGCGTGCCTCACCGGTCAAAGCCAAGACCACGTTGATCTTTTCGCCTTCTTGCAGCGGGAACATGTTGACGATGGGGCGGCCACGCGAGCCGCGCGAGCCCGCAGGCACTTCCCAGACCTTGAGCCAATACAAGCGCCCGCGGTTGGAGAAGCACAGCAGGTAGTCGTGCGTGTTGGCGATGAAGAGCTGGTCGATCCAGTCGTCTTCTTTGGTGGCTGTGGCCAGTTTGCCGCGACCGCCGCGCTTTTGGGCACGGTACTCGGACAGGGGCTGGCTCTTGATGTAACCACTGTGGCTGAGCGTGACCACCATGTCGGTGGGCGTGATCAGGTCTTCGGTGGACAGGTCTTGTGCGCTGTGCTCGATCTCGCTGCGGCGCGCGCCGAGCTTGGTTTGGCCAAATTCGCGTTTGACCTCGAGCAGCTCGTCACCAATGATGGTTGAGACGCGTTGGGGGTTGGACAAGATGTCGAGCAAGTCGTCGATCTCAGCCATGACCTCTTTGTATTCGGCCACGATCTTGTCTTGTTCCAGACCGGTCAAACGTTGCAAACGCATTTGCAAAATTTCTTGCGCTTGGGTCTCGGACAGGCGGTAGAGGCCATCGCCTTGCATGCCGAACTCACGCTCCAAACCTTCAGGGCGGTAGTCGTCGGCATTGATCACGCCGCCATCGGCGCGCGCGCGGGTGAGCATCTCGCGCACCAAGGCGCTGTCCCATTGGCGCGTCATCAGCTCTGCTTTGGCCACGGGAGGCGTGGGCGACTCGCGGATGATGCGAATGAACTCGTCGATGTTGGCCAAGGCGATGGCCAAGCCCTCGAGCACGTGGCCGCGTTCGCGGGCTTTGCGCAAGTTAAAGACCGTGCGGCGCGTGACGACTTCGCGGCGGTGCTCCAAAAACACCTGCACCAAGTCCTTGAGGTTGCACAACTTGGGTTGGCCGTCGATCAGGGCCACCATGTTCATGCCGAAAGTGTCTTGCAGCTGGGTTTGTTTGTAGAGGTTGTTGAGCACCACCTCGGGCACTTCACCGCGCTTGAGTTCAATGACCAAGCGCATGCCGGATTTGTCGGACTCGTCTTGGATGTGGCTGATGCCCTCGATTTTTTTCTCGTGCACCAACTCGGCGATGCGCTCTTGCAGCGTCTTTTTGTTCACCTGGTAGGGCAGTTCGTCGACGATGATGGACTGGCGCTGGCCCTTGTCGATGTCTTCAAAGTGGCACTTGGCGCGCATGACCACACGGCCGCGGCCAGTACGGTAACCCTCTTTGACCCCGGTCATGCCGTAGATGATGCCGGCGGTGGGGAAGTCGGGTGCAGGGACGATCTCCATCAGGTCGTCCACGCTGGCGTCGGGGTGCTGCAGCATGTGCAAACAGGCGTCCACCACCTCGTTGAGGTTGTGTGGTGGGATGTTGGTGGCCATGCCCACGGCAATGCCCGAGGAGCCGTTGACCAGCAAGTTGGGGATGCGGCTGGGCAGCACCAAGGGTTCTTTTTCGGAGCCGTCGTAGTTGGGGCCGAAGTCCACGGTTTCTTTGTCGATGTCGGCCAGCATCTCGTGGGCGATTTTCGACAAACGGATTTCCGTGTAACGCATGGCCGCGGCGTTGTCGCCGTCGACCGAGCCGAAGTTGCCTTGGCCATCGACCAACATGTGGCGCAGGGAGAAGTCCTGGGCCATGCGAACGATGGTGTCGTAAACCGCGCTGTCACCGTGGGGGTGGTATTTACCAATCACGTCACCCACGATACGGGCCGACTTTTTGTAGGGCCGGTTCCAGTCGTTGTTGAGTTCGTGCATGGCGAACAACACTCGGCGGTGCACTGGTTTTAAGCCGTCGCGGGCATCGGGCAAGGCGCGACCCACGATCACGCTCATCGCGTAGTCCAGGTAGCTGCGACGCATTTCCTCTTCGAGGCTGATGGGCAAGGTCTCTTTGGCGAACTGTGTCATGGCGTGAGCAGGTAAATTGCCAGCAGCCCAATGGCTGTTGGTTAACCCGACATTTTAGTCTGTACGCAAGGTGTGATTTTTCTGGTCCAATTGTTGTATCAATACAATGAACTTGTTGGCTATTGATCGAATCCTATGAATACGCGGGCAGATGCCCTTGAATGCATTCATTGCATACATGGATCTCGCTATAGTCCGGGGTCTTTTTTCGAATCCTTTTTCTTTTTTTATCACGCACCATGAAAAATCTCTTCGCCGTTTTGCTCGTTTTGACCTCCAGCGCTGCCATGGCACAGCCTTACAACAACTGGGTATCGTCCGATGGGCAAGTGGTCCGCAGCGGTTTCAACGAGTGCTGGCGCAACACCGCTTGGACGCCCGAAACCGCTCACCCCGATTGTGGTGGCGCCAAAAAAGTCGCTCCAGCTGTGGCTGCAGCGCCTGTTGCTGTGGCCGCTCAGCCGGCCGTGGTGGCCCCAGCAGCGCCCACCAAGGTGAACTTTGAGACAGAAGCTTTGTTTGATTTCGATAAAGCCCAACTCAAGGCCCAAGGCAAAGATCAGCTCGATGGCTTGTTGGCCAAGCTCAAATCCTTGAATTGGACGGCGATGACGGTGGTGGGTCACACCGACAGCACCGGCCCTGCGGCCTATAACCAAGGCTTGTCCGAGCGTCGCGCCGATTCGGTCAAAGCCTATTTGGTCGGCCAGGGCTTGCCCGCCGCGGCCATCCAAGCCAGCGGTCAAGGCGAGTCCGCACCGACCGCGGACAACGCGACCGCCGCGGGCCGCGCGCAGAACCGCCGCGTTGAAGTGGAAGTGGTGGGCACCGCCAAGTAACTGGCCGACACCCTCACAAAACCGCGCCTCGGCGCGGTTTTTTTTGCCTTCGCCATAATCACACCATGAACGAAACAGCCCCCACCGTGAACGCCGACCCGGCCGAATTGGCCAAATTTTCCGAACTCGCGCACCGCTGGTGGGACCCCAACAGCGAATTCCGCCCCTTGCACCAGATCAACCCCCTGCGACTGCAGTGGATCGATCAAGCCGTGGGCTTATCCGGCAAACAGGTGCTCGACGTGGGCTGCGGCGGTGGCATCCTGGCCGATTCCATGGCCCGCGCTGGCGCACACGTCACCGGCATTGACCTCTCCACCAAAGCTTTGAAGGTCGCGCAACTGCACGCGCTGGAAGCACAAACGCCCAACATCAGCTACCGCGAGATCAGCACCGAGGCCTTGGCCGCCGAAAGCCCCGAGCGTTTTGATGTGGTCACTTGCATGGAAATGCTCGAGCATGTGCCGGACCCCGCTTCGGTCGTGCGTGCGTGTGCTCAGTTGGTCAAACCCGGTGGTTGGGTGTTTTTCTCGACCCTCAACCGCAACACCAAGTCGTTTCTGTTCGCCATCGTGGGCGCGGAGTACATGCTCAACCTGCTGCCCAAAGGCACGCACGAATACGCCAAGTTCATCCGCCCCAGCGAGTTGGGCCAATACATCCGCGAAGCGGGTTTGTCCCACCAAGCCTCCAAAGGCCTGCAGTACAACCCCTTGACTCGCCGCTACTGGCTCGACGGTGACACCAGCGTGAACTACATGATGTCCACGCGCAAACCATGAGCGGCTTGGACCGGCCTGTGAAGGCCGTGTTGTTTGACCTCGACGGGACCTTGCTCGACAGCGCACCAGAGTTGGGCGCTGCGGCCAACGCCTTGCTGCTGAGCCTGGGCTTGCCCCTCAGGCCCATCGCCGATTACCGGGCCTATGCGGGGTCGGGCGCGCGCGGCATGTTGCGCGTGGCTTTGGACATCGGCCCAGACCACGCCGATTACGAGCGCCACAAAGCCGAGCTGTTGGCGGCTTACGAAACCGAGCTGTTCAACACCGTGGCGTTTGCCGAGGTGGCATCCCTGTTGAGCCAGCTGAGCCAAGCTGGACTGCCGTGGGGCATCGTCACCAACAAGTCCGAGCGTTTCGCCTTGCCTTTGATCGCCAGCCTGCCCTTGTTGGCATCAGCGGCCGTGGTGGTGTGTGGTGACACCACGCCCCACGCCAAGCCGCACCCCGAGCCTTTGTTCGAAGCTGCCCGTCGCCTGGGCTTGGCGCCCATCGACTGTGTGTATGTGGGCGACGACGAGCGCGACATCGTGGCTGGCCGAGCCGCGGGCATGCGCACCGTGGCGGCCTTGTACGGTTATTTGGGTCCACAAGCCCAGCCCGAGGCTTGGGGCGCCGATGCCAGCATCGAGCGGCTTTCGGACCTGATGGTCGTGCTGCGTTTGAACTGAGGGCTGGGCCATGGACCGCGTTGAGACCGTGATCGTGGGCGCTGGTGTGGTGGGCTTGGCCGTGGGCCGGGCCTTGGCGCTCAGCGGCCGCGAAGTGTTGGTGTTGGAGTCCGAAAACGCGATGGGCACCGGCACCAGTTCGCGCAACAGCGAGGTGATTCACGCCGGTATTTACTATGCGGCGGGTTCGCTCAAAGCGCGTTTGTGTGTGCAAGGCAAAGAACAGCTCTACGCCTATTGCGCCGAGCGCGGGGTGGCCCACCAGCGTTTGGGCAAACTCATCGTCGCCACCTCGCCTGAGCAGGTGGGGGCACTCGCGGGCATCGTGACCAAAGCCCGAGCCAACGGTGTGCACGACCTGCAAACCCTCAGCGCGGACCAGGCCAGAGGCCTGGAGCCCGCCTTGCGTTGTGAGGCTGCGCTGCTCTCACCGAGCACGGGTGTGGTCGACAGCCATGGCCTGATGCTCGCTTTGCAAGGCGACCTGGAAAACGCGGGTGGCTTGTTGGCCTTGGTCTCGCCCGTGAAGGCCATCCATTTGACGCAAGGCCCTGCCAGTCATCCGATCGTGCTGCGCACCGAGGACGGCACCGAACTGGCTTGCCGAGAACTGGTCAACGCCGCCGGCCTGAACGCTGTGGCCTTGTCGCGCGCCATGCAAGGCCTGGACGCTGCGGCCTTGCCGCAGGCCCACTTCGCCAAAGGCAACTACTTCACCTTGGCGGGCAAGGCGCCGTTTTCGCGACTGATTTACCCCGTGCCCGAAGCGGCCGGATTGGGCGTGCACCTGACGCTGGATTTGGGTGGCCAAGCCAAGTTCGGCCCTGACGTGCAGTGGGTCACCGACCCGGCGGACCTGAGCGTGGACCCGCGCCGGGGCCAGGCGTTTTACAGCGAGGTTCGCCGCTATTGGCCCGAGCTGCCCGACGGTGCTTTGCAAGCCGGTTACGCCGGCATTCGGCCCAAGATCAGCGGCCCGGGCGAGGCCGCCGCCGACTTCCTCATCCAAGGCCCCGTCGACCACGGTGTTCCAGGCTTGGTGAACCTGTTGGGCATCGAGTCGCCGGGTTTGACGAGCTCGCTCGCGATCGCGCCATACGTTGAGCGGCTGCTCAGCCCCGCGCAACGTTGAGTCTCAGCGTCGGTGTTGTTTCAACGCCCGCGCCACTTCGCTCACCAAAGCCGGGCCTTGGTAGATCAGGCCGGTGTAGATCTGCACCACGTCGGCACCGGCTTGGATTTTGGAGACTGCGTCGGCGCCCGACATCACGCCACCGACCCCGATGATGGGGAAGCCCGCGCCGAGTGCGGCGCGAAGTTGGGCGATCACGCGGTTGCTTGACTGCAGCACCGGCGCGCCAGACAAGCCGCCGGTTTCCTCGGCGTGCGCCATGCCTTGGACGGCTTCGCGCGACAAGGTGGTGTTGGTGGCGATCACACCGTCCATGCCGTGCTGGCGCAGCGTGGCGGCGATGACGCCCACTTGGGCTTCGTCCAAATCGGGGGCGATTTTCAAGAACATGGGCACGCGTCGGCCGTGTTCGGTGGCCAAGGTCTCGCGTCGCGCCACCAACGCGCCGAGCAAGCCGTCCAGTGCTTCGTCGCTCTGCAGCGCACGCAGGTTTTTGGTGTTGGGGCTGGAGATGTTCACCGTGACGTAGTCGGCGTGTGGGTACACACCGGCCAAGGCGATGAGGTAATCGTCGGTGGCGTTCTCGATCGGTGTGGCGGCGTTTTTGCCGATGTTCAGCCCCAGCAGCATGGGGTTGCTGCGCGGGGCTTGTCGGCACCGCGCGCGCTGCACATTGGCCACGAACGCGTCCAA
>JBFZCK010000041.1:0-4791 GCA_041307965.1 Burkholderiales bacterium
TATTTGCCCGCCGCGCCGCGCGACTTCATCACCTTTGAGTACTGCATGCTCGACGGCGTGAACGACCAGGTCGAGCACGCGCAGCAGTTGGTGGCCTTGCTCCAGCGCCACGGCGGACGTGGCGTGGCGTGCAAGCTCAACCTGATCCCCTTCAACCCGTTCCCCGACTCCGGTCTGCTGTGCTCCTCCCCCGCGGCGGTGCAACGCTTTGCGCAAATTTTGCTGGCCGCGGGCTTGGTCACCACGGTGCGAAAAACCCGTGGCGATGATATCGACGCGGCCTGTGGCCAACTCGCCGGCGACGTGCTGGATCGCACCAACGCTGCGGCGCGTTTGGCCAGTGCACGACAGGGTGAACAGCCCGTGCGCTGGATCCCCAAGGAGCGCACCCTGTGATGCGTCTCGCGCTCTGGGTCTTGAGCGCCTGCGCGGTGCTGACGGCGTGCGCGGGCCCGGCGCCTGTTGACACTGCTGTGCGAGAACGCGCCAGCATCCGCTTGGCCTTGGCGCAGGCCTATCACGAAGAAGGCCAGCACCGCGTGGCTTTGGAGGAGGTTGAGCGCAGCTTGGCCATCGACGCCACACCGGCCCCCGCACACGTGTTGCACGGGGTGGTTCTGATGGCCTTGCGCCAGCCCGAGCGTGCACGCACCAGCTTGGACCGGGCTTTGGCCTTGGATGGGCGCTTGGTCTCAGCGTGGCACAACCGTGCTTGGTTGTCCTGCCAAGAAGGCCAATGGGTTGCGGCCCAAGCCGACTTTGCACAGGCCTTGGCCTGGGCCTCGGGTGCCGAGCGCGCGCAGGCCCTGATGGTCGATGGTGTGTGCGCCGCGCGAGCCCAAGCGTGGGAGCGCGCCGAGCAGCGCTTGTCACAAGCGTTGGAGGTCGAGCCCCAGAACCCCGTGGCGCGTTACCACTGGGCCCACGTTCAACAGTCCCGCGGCCAATGGGCGCAGGCGCAATGGGCTTTGCAGAGCCTCAACACTTCACCCCACGCCAACGCCGAGAGCCTGTGGCTGGCCATCCTCGGTGCCCAACAATTGGGCGACACCGTGGCCGTGGCCCAATGGGGCCAAGCGCTGGGGCAGCGCTACCCGCAATCCCCGCAGTGGAACGCTTATCAACGAAAGTTTGTGCATGACCGATAACCCCAGCCCGACCTCGACCGTGGAGCCCCCCGAAGCCGTGCTCACCAATGGCCACCTGTTGCTGGTTGAAGCACGACAAGCCGCGGGCATGCCATTGGATGCCTTGTCTCTGGCCCTCAAAGTCCCCGTCAAGCGATTGGAGTCTTTGGAGGCCGGCCGCTACGATGAATTGCCCGACATGACCTTTGCGCGGGCCTTGGCCATGAGCGTGTGCCGCTATTTGCACATCGACGCGCGGGAGGTGCTTGAGCGCATGCCTTTGGCTCATGCAGACCATTTGGGTCCCAAGGGTGTGGTGGGCGGTGACACCATGTACACCACCGGCGAGGGTTTGGCCTTGAGTCCGGTGAGCGTTTTGCGTCGCCCACCGGTGTTGGTGGCCCTGGCCTTGGTCTTGGCCGCAGCGCTGCTCTACAGCTTGCCCGAAGCGACCGATCCCGCGCCGGTGGATGCAGCGCCTGCTGCCGAGCCTGCAACGGTGCCCGCTAGCGAAGTCCCCGCTGCGCCCTTGCCCGCGCCCACAGCCGTGACGGAATCCTCAGCGGAACCTGCTGTCGTGCCTGTTGCCCCATCGCCTTCTGTGCCCGTTGCAGCGCCGCCTGCACCGGCCACCCTACCTATTGAGCCCGCAGCAGCACCCGTGGCGCCGAATCGGTCTGTGGTGCTGCGCGTCACTGCCCAAAACGAAACGTGGCTGCAGGTCATTCGGCCCGATGGCACGGTCTTGATGGATCGTTTGATCCAGACGGGCGACGTGGTGGACATGGGCACTGCGCCGCCGTACACCGTGGTGCTGGGGCGTGCCAGCGCCGCGCAGGTGTTCGTGCGCGGACAAGCCATTCCTTTGGCGCCGCACACCCGTGGGGATGTGGCCCGTTACGAGGTGAAATGACATGAAACCTTTTGAACCCACCCCCGTGTTTGTGCCCGCACCGCGACGCTCGCGCCAGTCCACGGTGTCGTGGGGCGACCACCACGTCACCGTTGGTGGCAACGCCCCCGTGCGTGTGCAGTCCATGACCAACACCGACACGGCCGACGCCGTGGCCACCGCCATTCAGGTCAAAGAATTGGCCGTGGCCGGCTCGGAGTTGGTGCGCATCACGGTGAACAACGAAGAGGCCGCCAAAGCCGTGCCCTATGTGCGCGAACAGCTCGACCGCATGGGCGTTCACGTGCCACTCATTGGCGACTTCCATTACAACGGCCACCGCCTGCTCACCGACTTCCCCGATTGCGCCCAAGCCCTCTCCAAATACCGCATCAACCCCGGTAATGTGGGCCGTGGCGACAAAGGCGATCGCCAATTTGCGCAAATGGTGGAGATCGCCGCGCGTCACAACAAGGCCATCCGCATTGGGGTCAACTGGGGTAGCTTGGACCAAGATTTGCTGGCCCGCATGATGGATGAGAACGCCCAACGCGCCCAGCCTTGGGACACCAAACAGGTCATGTACGAAGCGCTGATGACCTCGGCCTTGGACTCGGCGAAAAAGGCCGAAGAGATCGGCCTCAATGGCGACAACATCACGCTGTCTTGCAAGCTCAGCGGCGTGCAAGACCTCATCACCGTCTACCAAGCCTTGGCCCAGCGCAGCGACTACTCCTTGCACCTAGGCTTGACCGAAGCCGGCATGGGCACCAAAGGCGCGGTGGCTTCGAGCACCGCCTTGTCGATCTTGTTGCAGCAAGGCATTGGCGACACCATCCGCGTCTCGCTCACGCCCCAGCCCGGCGAGGCCCGCACACAAGAGGTTTTGATCGCCACCGAAATTTTGCAAGCCCTGGGCCTGCGCCATTTCGTGCCCAGCGTCACCGCATGCCCGGGTTGCGGCCGCACCACCAGCACCACGTTCCAAGAGTTGGCCAAACAAATCGACGACTACCTGCGCGACTCCATGCCCGTGTGGCGCCGCCAGTACCCCGGCGTGGAAGAGCTCAAGGTCGCGGTGATGGGTTGCATCGTCAACGGCCCAGGGGAGAGCAAACACGCCGACATCGGCATCAGCTTGCCCGGCACCGGTGAGGCCCCGGCCGCCCCGGTGTTCATCGATGGCGAAAAAGCCATGACCTTGCGCGGCGAGGGCATTGCCCAAGAATTTCAATCCGTGGTCGAGAACTACATTCAAAAGAGGTTTGGCGCGTCCGCTTGAGGCGTCCATCAGCACAACACATGGCCGAGAAAATCACCGCCGTCAAAGGCATGAATGACATCACCCCCGAGACCTCCGCGCATTGGGAGTGGCTCGAGGAACAACTGCGCACGCTCATGCAGCGTTATGGTTACCGCAACCTGCGCACGCCCATCGTCGAGCCCACGGCGCTCTTCGTGCGCGGTTTGGGCGAGGTCACCGACATCGTCGAAAAAGAGATGTACTCCTTCACCGATCGTTTGAACGGTGAAGAGCTCACCTTGCGTCCCGAGAACACCGCCGGTGTGGTGCGCGCGGCGGTCGAGCACGCCCTGATTTACGACGGCGGCAAGCGCCTCTATTACATGGGCCCGATGTTCCGCCATGAGCGCCCTCAGCGTGGCCGCTACCGACAGTTCCACCAATTCGGCGCCGAGGCTTTGGGTTTTGCCGGCCCCGATGTGGACGCCGAGTTGATCCTGATCGCGTGCGACCTATGGAAGGCCTTAGGTTTGAATGGCATCTCGCTGGAGCTCAACAGCCTGGGTCAACCCGCTGAACGTTTGGCCCACCGCCAAGCCCTGATCGAGCACCTGTCTGAGCACATGGATGTGCTCGACGAGGAGGCCCGTCGCCGTTTGCACACCAACCCCTTGCGCATCTTGGACACCAAGAATCCGGCCATGCAAGCCGTGGTGGAAGCCGCGCCGCGCCTGATGGATTTTTTGGGCGAAGCATCTTTGGCTCACTTCAATGGTTTGCGCGCCATCTTGGACGCGCACGGCGTGAGCTACCGCATCAACCCGCGCCTGGTGCGCGGCATGGACTACTACAACCTCTCGGTGTTCGAGTTCGTCACCACCGAGTTGGGCTCACAAGGCACGGTGTGTGCTGGTGGTCGCTACGATGGCCTGTTCGAACAAATCGGTGGCAAGGCCGCACCGGCGGTCGGTTGGGCGCTCGGCATGGAGCGCATTTTGGAGTTGCTCAAGTCCCAAGGCTGTTTGCCCGTCGACCCGGTGCCCGACGCGTATGCGGTGGTGCCCGAGGCCGCTTCGATGCCCCAGGTCATGCCGGTGCTGCGCGCGTTGCGCGCCATGGGTGTGAACGTGCAAATGCACGCGGCCACGGCCCAAGGCATGGGCAGCATGAAGTCACAGTTCAAAAAAGCCGATGGCAGTGGTGCGCGTGTGGCCCTGATTTTTGGCCCTGACGAACTCGCCCAAGGGCAGGTCGCGGTCAAGCCCTTGCGCGCCGAAGAGGGTGGGTCTGCCCCCGCCCAAACCCTGCAGCCCCTCTCTGCCGTGGCCCAGTGGGGACCAGCCTTGCGCGCCGTTTGAGTCCAGCCCCCTACAATCCTTTCTTTTTAGAGCTTTTTCAGTCATGGCCAAACCCCTCGATCTCGACGAACAAGAACAACTGGACCAGATCAAGCATTTTTGGGCCAAGTACGGCAATGCCATCAGCGCGGTGCTCATCGTGGTGTTCGGCTCCATCGCGGCTTGGAACGG
>JBFZCK010000042.1:0-5152 GCA_041307965.1 Burkholderiales bacterium
CGCACGGCCACATGCCGCTGCCGCCCTACATCGAGCGCCACCAAAACCAAAGCGATGCGGCGCCCGACAGCCCCGAACAACAGGCCGAGGACGAGCGCCGCTACCAAACCGTCTTCGCCAAACACCCGGGAGCCGCCGCGGCCCCCACCGCGGCCTTGCACTTCGATGAAGCGGTGTTGGCTGCGTTGGAATCTCGTGGTGTGCAACGCGCCAGCGTCACGCTGCACGTGGGCGCGGGCACGTTTTCGCCCGTCAAAACCGAAAACTTGAGCGAGCACCGCATGCACAGCGAGTGGTACAACATCCCGATCGAAACCGTGCAAGCCATCGCCGACTGCCGCGCACGCGGCGGCCGTGTGGTGGCTGTGGGCACGACCAGCGTGCGCACGCTGGAGAGCTGGGCACAAAGCGGGCAACCCAGCGGTGACACCAGCATCTTCATCACGCCGGGCTTTCGGTTCCGCGTGGTGGACGTGCTCATCACCAACTTTCACTTGCCCAAAAGCACCTTGCTCATGCTGGTCAGCGCCTTCACTGGCTTTGAACACATGCACGACCTGTACCGACACGCCATCGCACAGGGCTACCGATTTTTCAGTTACGGCGACGCCATGTTGTTGGAGAAAAAACCATGTTGAAGTTTGACGTTTTGCAGCAAGACCCCAGCAGCCACGCCCGCCGCGGCACGCTCACGCTCAACCACGGCGTGGTGCAAACCCCCATCTTCATGCCCGTGGGCACTTACGGCACGGTCAAAGGCGTCATGCCGCAAAGCCTGGAAGACATGGGTGCACAAATCATCTTGGGCAACACCTTTCACTTGTGGATGCGCCCCGGTCACGAGGTCATGAAAAGTTTCGGCGGCTTGCACGGTTTTGAGCGCTGGAACAAACCCATCCTCACCGACTCGGGCGGGTTTCAGGTCTGGTCGCTCGGCGACATGCGAAAAATCACCGAAGAAGGCGTGACCTTTGCCTCGCCCGTCAACGGCGACAAGCTCTTCATGTCGCCCGAGGTCAGCATGCAAATTCAGACCAACCTGAATTCGGACATCGTCATGCAGCTCGACGAGTGCACGCCGTACGAGACCAAAGGCCAGCTCACCACCGAGGCGCAAGCGCGCCACTCCATGGAGATGAGCCGCCGCTGGGCCGTGCGCTCCAAGGCCGAATTTGAACGACTGGAGAACCCCAACGCTTTGTTCGGCATCGTGCAAGGCGGCATGTTCGAAAACCTGCGCCAAGAATCGCTGGAAGCGCTGGTGGAGATGGACTTTCCCGGCTACGCCATCGGCGGCGTGAGCGTGGGCGAGCCCAAAGACCTGATGCTGCAAATCATGGCGCACACGCCGCACCGACTGCCGGCCCACAAACCGCGCTACCTGATGGGCGTGGGCACGCCAGAGGATTTGGTGCAAGGCGTGGCCGACGGCGTGGACATGTTCGACTGCGTCATGCCCACCCGCAACGCCCGCAACGGCACCTTGTTCACCCGATTCGGTGACCTGAAGATCCGCAACGCGCGCCACAAAATGGACCACCGCCCACTCGACACCACCTGCACCTGCACGGCCTGTGCGGGGCGCAGCGGCGTGAGCTGGGACGACGGCGGGCGCGAAGGCTTCTCACGCGCTTACCTGCACCACCTGGACCGCTGCGGCGAAATGCTCGGCCCCATGCTCGCCACCATCCACAACCTGCACTACTACTTGAACCTCATGAGCGAGGTGCGCGCGGCGCTGGAACAGGGCCGGTTTGCGGCGTTTCAGGCGCAGTTCAAGGCGGACCGGGCCAGGGGCATCGACTGACCCTGTATTCACCAATAGCGACCGACCCTGAAACCTGCGCGCTCTTTCGCTTGCTTGTCGTATTCAAAACCGAAGAAGTAAGGGTCGGACCACTGGTATTGCACCGCCATTGAGCGATGGCCCGAGCCTTCGGCTTCGATGTTCGCTTGAAGCCGCCCCATTCGGTACATCACGTTCAACGACGGCGCCACCCTAGCGCCACCAGGCTGCCAATGCACATCGGCAAACAAGCTCGAGGTGACGGGCCCATTTTGAATAGACCATCCCAAGCTGCCTCGCCCCCTGGCTTGCAAATGGTCATGCTCATTTCTTCTTGCGTCCATCAAGATTCGCCAAGATGGCGTAACGCCGAGCAAACCCAAGGTGTCTTGCGCGTTCAAGCGCTGGATATCTAAGAATGTGAAACCATCGAGCTTCAATCGATCTGCTTCTACCGACCAATCCCAAACGAGCGCTCGGATGTGCCCAACCCCCAGTGTGTGTGGATCCAAAGGCCCTTGCGAATATACCGACCATGAGAGCACCGGACGATCCAGATACCCGAGGTCCAACTTGATGGGCTTGTTACCTTCGGCCGGCGAAGCTTGGGGCGGCACCTGCAACCGGCTCTGATCGGGGGGTTGTTGCAGGCGCGCCAACACGGCCGCCTCTCGCATCTCAATCCAATGACGGCCTTGAGCGACCTCGATCGAATTACTGGCATTGCGCCAAGTGTAGTAGTCGATGAGCGCATTGACCAAGGCGGGACTGTCCATCGCTGGGTCAGGCGCTTGATCGCTGTCGATCAGTGTTTTGAATCGAATCACTTCGCCGGGCTGAAGCAGGTGCAATGCCTGGCTCAGCTGTCGCTGGTGAGAAGGTATGTGCGTGACCTTTTTGATTCGCCCCTTCGACTGGAGTTCGTGCACTGCGTCGACAGGCAAGATCCACAGCGCATTCGGTACGCCACGGTCGGCTTGGGGCTGCAAACTCAACCTGAGGCTGTTGGCCATTTGCCAAGCGCAATTGCGGCTGAAGAAAAAGTATTGGAATTTGGCTCCCGCCATTTCCCACAGGTGCAAGGCGATGAGTAAGCGATCATCATCGGTGTGTTTGAGTTCGTACACCCAACTGTCCCGATTTTCCAAATGGTTGTAGGTGACATCGTGCACAAGGGGGTCTTGGTCCGAGTAAGCCGCTGTGTACCCACCCCAAATACCTTTGGCGATGTACTTCGCCACATTCTCTCTTGGCGGAATCAGGGCTCCATAGTTGAAACTCAAGGATCGGTCTTCCCCCTCAACCGAGCGCTGATCCAGTCTCAGCAAGGTGTGTCCAAATGAAGAGGCCGGATTGGAGAGGTAACTGCCCACCAAAATCAAACTGATCCCATCCAACCCGTCCATGTTGATGGATGTTTGCAGTTTGGGGCAGGACCTCAAAGTCGATTTGGCTTCAGGCCACCCCAGGTGATGGGACAAATAAAAAAACCTGGCCGGAAACCGGCAAGCAAATGCCATTCGGGTTTCGGGGTTGCGGGCGACCTCTACAGACGAGGTCAGCTCTTTAAGTGGTGTGTCACTCGGCTCACCCCAATAAAACGAGGGATCGCCCGATTTTTCACCCCCATGGATCTGCAACAAACCCAACCACGTGGGGTCTTGCGCCAATCGATCCAAGGTCGATGGGCTGGTCTGAGCCCAAGCACCCATACAACACCCAGCCAACAGCCAGGCGCCGATTTTTCGCATAAAAAAAGCACCCCTAAGGGTGCTTTGTGTCGAACGCATCGATCAGATGGCGCAACCGGCTTGGACAGCCGAGCGGTTCACTGCACCGAAGAGGTCTTCGTTCTTTTGATCTTGGGTTTTGCCGTTGGCCTTGACAGCCAACTGACCAAATTCGTAACGCACTTGCGATTTGAATTGGGCGCCCGCAACGTCGCCACACTGGGCGGCAGCGGTCAACGCTTCCAAACGCTCGCCTTGGCCTTTGGCGATGTCAGCGGTGACCTGGGGGTAGGCGTTCTGAATCAGCTGAGCCATTTTCTTCTGGGCGCCGTTGCAGGTATTGGCCGAGCTCATTTGCGACGACACGGCGGTCGTACCCAAATCGAATGTCACGTTGGTGACGATGGCGATGGTTTCGTTCGTTGGAGCAATGATGGCGCCGATACCGCACTGGGTCAGCGCATTGGTGACATTGATCTCTTCTTTAGCCATTGCAGAAGAGCCAACACCAAACGATGCAGCTGCAAGCATCAAAGCGATGGTTTTTTTCATTTCGTACCTCTGGGGTTTGTTGTTGCACAAAAGTATGCGGTATGAAATATAACCAAAAATAAACATTCTTAAGTACTACAAAACAGTCTTTTTTATGGCTTGACTTCTTTTGAGTCGACTGGAAACCGTCTATGTCCTTGACTCACCGACCTCCACGAAGCAATCTCGCCCGCATCAACGGCTAAGGGTACAAAAAAACGCCGGCATTGCGCCGGCGTTTTTGGATATCAGCTCTAGCCTTGCGGCGTGAAGCCAATTTTTCAGAAAGACTTTGAAATACCCAAAGTCATGAGGTTCATAGCCAAATCTGATTCTCCGCCAATGTTCATGTATCGAACGATGGAGGCTCGGGCTTTAACGCCATCAGACACAGTGGCTTCGTAGCCCAAACCTGCCAAGAAACCAATCCCTGTGCCACTTGTATCAACCGAAGAGGTGAAACCCGTTGTGGTACTTCTCACCTGCGTATCGATGTTGTAGCGGCTTGAATGCAATCCGCCCTTAACAAAAAAACCATTGTTGAGGGGCTTATGAACAGCCGACAAATCAAGTCCGCTGAAGCTGTAAGTTTGGGTTCCAACCAAAGGCACGAACGTAAAGTCGTACTTGACGGTGAAGTCAGAGTGGGTGAAAAAACCAAACTCTATGTCGGTTTTTTGATTGAGTGGGGTCGAACCAAACAATCGAAAACCTGAGGACGAATCATCGGTAGTGGCCGTCACGCTTCGGCCTGTGGAGCTTATTTCAGAAGCGACGACCGAATCAATGTCCGCTTGAAAAACACCACCCTCAACACCCACACTCATTTGCGCCTGAGCCACACCAACAGCCATAGCAGCCAAGGAAAAAACCAACGCCTTTTTCATAAAAAACTCCAGTTGTCGAACAAATATAGTACCTAGGTACTATTTGATTGAACTCGAACCAACTTTTATGAAGCTGACAAAAATTCAGTCCCCGACGAACACCGTCAACACCCCGCTGTACCCATGCACCTGACGATGGGCGATTTCACCGGCGCCAAAGAAACCCACCAAGGGCACGTCGCCCAACGCATGTCGCACCAGCTGCATCTCGGCGTTGG
>JBFZCK010000043.1:0-4719 GCA_041307965.1 Burkholderiales bacterium
TGGGCGGTGGCAGCCTCAAGGCCTTGGTGGTGATGTTGGTGATGGGTGTGAGCGCCTTGGCCACCATGCGCGGCATCACCGCGGTTCTTCGGCACCACACGGTCGACACCCAAACATGGACCGTTTCGGCAGGCAACACTTGGACGGCTTGGCTGAGCCACGTGTGGTCGGGTGCGGACCCGTGGCTGGCCGTGGTCGTGGCCGTGGCTTTGATCCTGTGGGCCATGCGCCGCGGTGATGGTTTGGGGCTGGCGTCCATGCTCGGCGGTCTCGGTGTGGCGGCGTGTGTGACGGCCATGTGGTGGGTCAGTGGTCACCTGGGTTTTGTGGCCGAGCACCCCAACACTTTGGAATCGCTTTATCTGGCCACGCACAGCGGGCGCATGGAGTCGCTGTCGTTTTCAGCGCCCATGGCCTTGCATCTGGACTGGTTGCTGTACTTCAGCGATGCCAGCAACACCCTAGGCTTGAGCGTGGTCAGCGTTTGGGGTGTGATCCTGGGCTCGTGGCTCTACGCGCGCCACAGCGGCACCTTCCAGTGGGAAGGCTTTCGCAACACACAAGACACCGCTCTGCACGTGGGCGGGGGCGTTCTGATGGGCGTGGGCGGCGTCACAGCCATGGGTTGCACCGTGGGCCACGGCCTGAGCGGCTTGTCGACCCTGAGCGTGATGAGCACCCTGGCCGTCGCCGGCATCGTCGGGGGCGCTTGGCTGGGCTTCAAGGTTCAGCTCTGGTTGCTCGATCGCGACTGAAGTCCCTGGCTCATGGCGCCAACTGGCGCTTCGCTTGAGCGATGTGCTG
The DNA here is from genome assembly GCA_041307965.1 of Burkholderiales bacterium. Taxonomy (GTDB): domain Bacteria; phylum Pseudomonadota; class Gammaproteobacteria; order Burkholderiales; family Burkholderiaceae_C; genus Hydrogenophaga. The sequence continues at coordinate 805 of JBFZCK010000043.1, forward strand.
CCACAGGTAATCTTCGTAGAAATCGGCCACCGCCACACCGACCAAACGTTCGGTCAGTTCACGGCCCTGCTCATCGAAAAACAACACGGTAGGGGCGAAGCGGGCCTTCCATTGGCGCGCCATGTCGGCCCCGGTTCGGGTGTTGCCTTGGAAGTCTTGTAAAGGGGTTTGTCGGTCGCGAATGTCCACTTGAACCGCGGACAAGCGACCCGCAGCCAAAGCGGGCTGCAGAAAACGGTCACGGACCAAATCGCAAAAAGGGCACCCTTTGAGCGTGGTCATGACCACCAAGGGATGCCCTTGTCGAACGGCCGCTTGGGCCGCCGCCTTCAACGAAGCCGGCTGCACCAAGCGTGGTTTGCTCGTTTCACTCATGGGCGCAAATAGACATACCCTTGCTTGGCTTGCAATGTGGCCACTTCGCTCACACCCGAAGGCACAACCGTGGTTTCCATGGCGAGCTTGGAGGCGTCGATCTTGCGCGACACCAAGGTGTTGTTGCACACGCGGAACTCCACGCCACGCGCGGCGAGTTCACCAATAGCACCGGCAAAGGGTTGGTCCATTTGGTTGACCGCACCTTGCAACAAAAAGTCGATACCCAAACCATGGGTGACCACCACAATTTTGGCTTTGGGATCGGCGGCCAAATGGTTGCGGATGTTGTTGATGCCACGCGAGGCCTGCGGGATGCCCTCGCTCATGTGGTAGACCACTTTGACGTTGTCATCGGCCTGCGCAGACACGCCCACGGCCAACAAGGCCGCCACAAACAAAGAACGGATGGTTGAAGAAAACAAAGACATGGATGACCTCGTGAGGGTTAAAAAAAACGATGCAATGATATTTTGATACATGACGGGAGGGGTGCCCGCGAGGGTAATCCCTTGCCACACCCACTCAAAGGGGCATTTGACCCTGCGCCGCGCTTGCTCACCCAAATGTTTGCTTTTATGATTCCAATAAGCGTTTGCTTATTTTTATTGTGAATCCCACAGGACCACCCCATGACACACCCCACTCCTCTCGATTGCGCCCCTCAAACACAGCCCTCACGACGCCACTGGTTGCGCATCGCGGGCGGACTGGGCTTGGGCGCTACTGGCTTGGCGCTGGTGCCCGAGGTGCGCATCGCGGCGCAGCAGGTGCAAGAATTCATTGAGGGCCCCCGCATGCCCGACATCAAACCCGAGCGTTTGAGCAAGAACACCTGGATGATCTTTGCCAAAGAAGGTTTCCCCACCCAGTCCAACCAAGGCATGATGGCCAACATCGTGTTTGTGGTCACGCCCAAAGGCGTGGTGGTGCTCGACAGCGGTGGCTCTTGGCAAATTGGCCAAATGGCCCTTCGCATGATCAAAACCGTGACACCCTTGCCCGTGATCGCGGTCTTCAACAGCCACTACCACGGCGACCACTGGCTGGGCAACCACGCTTTTGTGGAAGCCTATGGCAAAGACCTGCCCATCTACGCCCTGCCCTTCACCCAACAACAAATCGCAGGCGCCGAGGGCAATATGTGGCGCAGCATGATGGAGCGTTGGACCAACCAAGCCACCTTGGGCACCAAAGTCTTCGCGCCCAACCGCACGGTCGAGCACGGCCAGGTGCTCAACATCGGCGGCATGGACTTCAAGATGCACTTTTACGGCAAAGCCCATTGCTCTTCCGACCTGTCTATTCAAGTCATGGGAGAAGGTGTGACCCACATCGGCGACATCGCCATGGACAACCGCATCGCCAACATGGACGACGGCACCTACCTGGGCACTTTCAAGTACTACGATGCCTTGCAAGCCGCTGCGGGCGAACAGCTGTGGGTGCCAGGCCATGGGCGCGCCAGCAAAGGCTTGCTCAAGACCTACGGCACCTTCATGAAAGGCATTTGGGAGCCGTGCGAAAAAGCGGTGAAAGAAGGTGTTTCCTTGGACGCTGCGAAAGCCTTGGTGCTCAAAGATCCCCGCGTGGCACCACACGTCAACACCATGGCAGGCTTTGAAACCAACATCGGCAAGTACACCAGCTTGGCTTACTTGGAAGCCGAAAAGGAAAACTTCTAAAGCCCTGACCGACGGGCAAAAAAAAGCCCGCCACCGTTGCCGGTGGCGGGCCAAGCATGAAACCTTAAACGGTCAGACCACCATACCGGGGTTGTTGCCCATGCCCACCACTTTGGGGGTGTTGATCTTGACGCCTTTGATGACCTTCTTGTCGCGCAAGTAACCCGAGACCACGTCCCAGATCGGCTCGCCTTGGGTGCCTTCTTGCACCGACGCCCAACCGGCCACCTTGTACTTTTTGTTCGCGTCGATCGGCTTGCCCTTGAGGGTCATGTTGTTGATGCGCGAACCGGCCTTGGCGTTCGGGCTGATGTCGTAGCCCATGCCACCGACTCGCACCATGTCGCCGCCTTGCTGGTAGTAAGGATCGGGGTTGAAGATGTTGTCGGCCACGTCTTCCAAGATCTCTTTGATCTGGGTGCCAGTGAACTCGGTCAAGGTGGTTGCAGGGTAGGTCAAGGCCATTTGGTCCATCATCTTTTCGTAGGTGATGGTGTCGCCGGGCAGCAAAGAGGTGCCCCAACGCACGCCGGGCGAGAAGGCCATGTCAGCGCCTTTGACTTCCATCAGCGCATCACAAATGATCTGATCCCACGAACCGTTGAAGTTGCCGCGGCGGTACAAGAGCTCTTCGGTCACAGCCAGCTTCTCATCGAGCTTGGCTTTGTAAGGCGCACGCACCTTGGTGATGAACTCGTCCATCTGCTTGTCGGCAGCGATCAGGTTGGAGAACACGGGCAACAAGCGGTACTGGTAGCCCTGCACCTTGCCACCACGCACGTCGAAGTCGAGCACGCCCAAGAACTTGGAGTTCGAGCCGGCGTTGGTCACCAAGGTCTGGCCACCGCTGTTCTTGACGATCACAGGAGCGGGCATGCCGTCGTGGGTGTGGCCACCCAAAACCGCGTCGATGCCGCGCACGCGCGAAGCCATCTTGATGTCCACGTCCATGCCGTTGTGCGACAAGACCACCACCACTTTGGCGCCTTTGCTGCGGGCTTCGTCGACCACTTTTTGCATGTGCTCGTCTTGGATACCGAAGGTCCAGTCGGGCACCATGTGGCGTGGGTTGGCAATCGGGGTGTAGGGGAAAGCCTGGCCGATGACGGCGACTTGCACGCCGTTCATCTCGCGCATGGCGTAAGGCTTGAAGACCAGGTCTTCAAAGTCGGTGGTCTTGACGTTTTGTGCCAGGAATTCGATGTGGCCTTTGAAGTCTTTCTCGACGACTTCTTGCACGCGCTTGGCGCCAAAGGTGAATTCCCAGTGAGGGGTCATCATGTTCACGCCCAGCATCTTGCAGGCGTCGACCATGTCTTGGCCGTTGGTCCACAAGGACGTGGCCGAGCCTTGCCAGGTGTCACCGCCGTCGAGCAAGAGCGCGTGTGGGCGATTGGCTTTGATTTGTTTGACCAGCGTGGCCAAGTGGGCAAAACCACCGACCTTGCCGTAGGTTTTGGCGGCTTGGGAGAAGTCCAGGTAGCTGAAGGCGTGGGCTTCGGGTGTACCGGGCTTCATGCCGTAGTACTTCAAGAGTTGTTCACCCACGATGTGGGGTGGGCGGCCCACGGCATCGGCCACGCCGAGGTTCACGTTGGGCTCGCGGAAGTACACCGGCGTGAGTTGAGCGTGGCAGTCGGTGAAGTGCATGAAGCTGACGTTGCCAAACTTGGGCACGTCGTACAAGCGCTGGCCTGCCGACGCGTTGGCGGCCAACAAATCCTTGTGGTTCAAGGCCATGCCACCGGCGGTGGCCACGGCCAACACCTGCATGAATTCACGACGACTGAAGCTCATAAACATTCCTTTTCAATTGATCACTGATATTTGCGCCAAAAAAAAGCGCGCGCCGAAC
>JBFZCK010000044.1:0-5671 GCA_041307965.1 Burkholderiales bacterium
CGTGACCGGCTACCACGCCGGTCTATAATCCGGAGCTTCGCCGGTGTAGCTCAGTCGGTAGAGCAGCTCATTCGTAATGAGAAGGTCGGGTGTTCGATTCATCTCTCCGGCACCAAACAAAAAAGCCAACCCTTGGGTTGGCTTTTTTTATGTGCATCACTCCAGCAGCCTGAGCACGGCCGAATGACCTTGCCCATTGGCAAGAGAGGCCGCCGTCACACCATTGGATGCCGTCAATTCGCGTTGCGCGCCTTGGTTGAGCAAAGCGCGCACAGCCTCTTCGTGACCATTCACTGCGGCCAACATCAAGGCCGTGACACCCGCAACGTCGTTGATGACAAATGTGGCATTGACCGCCACACCACGTTCAAACAAAACAGACATGAGGTTGAGATGGTTGCCGCCAGCGGCCATGGCCAAAGGCGTCATGCCATTGCTAAGCGACGCATGGGGAGACCATCCCCGCTCCAACAGCACCTGCACAACGGAAACCATGCCCTGTTCCAAAACAGCTTCGATAGGGTCCGTCATCAACCAGCGGCTGGCGGCTTCGCTGTGTTTGGCCATCACGGCCAACGTGGCCTCATCACGAGCCTGCAGGGCAATGTTCAACGGATGGGTGCCCGATTGATCGGCATTCATGGGGTCCAGCCCTTGATCCATCAACCATTGCGCCAATTCAGGTTTTCCCTCATCGGCAATGAAATGCAAGGCCGTTTGTCCCGTCTGGTTACGGGCGTTGAGATCAATGGCTTTGAGCTCATGCAACTCCGTCAGCAGCGCCACGTCGCCCGCCAGCACCGCAAAATGAATCAACGAGTGACCGGATTCATCCTTGAACGATTGAACTTCAGGAGACGCGGCCAAAGGCTTGAGCAAACCCCCATGGCCTTGTTTGAGCACTTCATTGAGCACCTCTGCGACCTGATCCGATCGAATGGGCACCAACTTCAAGACCTCCTCCATGAGTTCAGGCGAGTTGGCGCTCACCGCCAGAAACGGCAATGTCTCAGCATTGGGCTCGTTTTGCAACTCGGCGCCTGCAGCCAATACGGCAGCCAACATTTCTGGCTGGCCAGACACCACCGCAGCCTCAATGCTGCGGGGCAGCGCTTTAACATCGAATCCCAAGCGTTCGTAGGCTTGCAAAAGCGCCACATGGCCTTGGGTGATGACTTGCAACAAACCCTCGCTATCGATTTCAAATCCGGCCTCAACGATGCGTTGTTCTGCTTGTTCGTTTTGCCACGCCCGATACCCATAACCAGCCGCCACCAGCACGCTCAGCGCCAGCGTGCCCGCCACCGCCAATGCAACGCCTCGCCCCTTGCCCGAAGACGGAGCCGCCATCGATTTCAGTGCGTCGGTTGGATCCAAAGCCATCACGGGTGCTGGGCGAGCCTTAAAAACCAAGGCCACGGGCACCAACGTTGGCATGCACAAAGGCTGCGCCCTTGCCAACGGTAAACGGCTCAACAGCAGCGCTGGCGCACGGGTCTCGCTGTCCAGTCTGAGCTTCACGATGCGCTGCCAGGCAAAGTCTGCTCAATGTGCGAATCGATGACGGCCGTCACGATGCTGGTGACCAACTCCATTTGAGCTTCGTTGATCTCTTGGTTGTCCAGCACCGAACGTTTCAAGACCAGTTCGTAGTCTTCTCCTGTTTCATCACGGATGCCGATCAAGAGCTCTTTATTCAAGAAATAGTAAAACAAGGCAACGACCATGGACAAGGCCATGACGATCGCGCCAAACGAAGGCGCTTCTTCGACGATCGCAGCGCCCACAGCAAAGCCAATGGCCCCAATCAAAAATGCTGCTTTCCAAGGTTTGTGATAGCCAAAGTAGCTCGAGCTGATCGAGTCCACGGGCACCACCACCCGTCGATACCCCGTCAAACTCGATGCCTCATAGATCAAACGGGTATGGGTCAAGGACATGCGGTAAGTGGGATCAATCTTGATCAAGGCCAAGAGCCAAGCAATCAAACCGGACTCGCGGGCCACCACCGAGACGTATTCGTTATCGGTATTGGGAGTAGGACTGGCGTACCAAGTTTTGGGGACCAAAGCCATGTTTTTTCCTTTGATGAATGGTGAATATGAGTTATTTTGACATCTATTTAAACCCTCACCTCGATCAGATCTTGCTCGCTCATGGCGGGTTTGGGCCTGTACAATGAGAATGCTCTCATTTTTAACAGTCCGCCCACATGAACAAGCCTCTCGACGCCTCCAACCAAGACCTCATCATTGGCGAGGGTGTGACCTTCACTGGCACGATTGACGCGCCCAGCAAGGCCATCATCAGCGGCGCTGTTTCGGGCTCCATCGCGGCCCAAGACCTGCTGATCGAGAAAACGGGCACCATCACCGGCAAGGTACGCGCCGACACCATGAACGTGCACGGCTCGGTGGCCAACGACGTGGCCTGCAGCGCCAACTTGGTGATCCATGGCACGGGTCAAGTCTCGGGTACCTTGCAATACAAAGAATTGCAAATCGAGCGCGGCGGCCGCATCACCGGCACCGTCAAACAATAAGCGCCCTGCCCGCTTCGCCGACAATGTCGGCATGTCTGTTTATTTGATCGGCGACGTCCAAGGCTGCCACGCGGCCTTGCAGCGTTTGCTCCACACCCTCGATTTTTCGCCCAGCCGCGACACGCTCTACCTCTTGGGCGACTTGGTCAACCGTGGCCCCGACTCGCTCGGCGTGCTGCGCCAGTTGCGCCAGTGGTCGGGCAGCGCACACGCCCTCTTGGGCAACCACGACATCCACTTGCTGGCCGTGCACGCCGGCATTCGGCCCCAGCACCCCAGCGACACCTTGCAGGCCGTGCTGGATGCCCCCGACGCCGTTGAGCTGATGGACTGGCTGCGTGAGCGGCCCTTGGCTTTTCACGAACACGGCTGGTTGATGGTGCACGCGGGTGTCTTGCCCAGCTGGGACGTGGCACAAACCTTGGGCTTGGCGCACGAACTGCACGAAGCTTTGACCGATGCGGATTGGGTCGAGCACCTGCGCGCCTTGTTCGGCAGCCAACCCGCCCACTGGCGCGACGATTGGCCGCGCACCGAGCGCTTGCGCGTGGCGGTGAACGCCTTGACGCGCATGCGCCTGTGCTCAGCCGAGGGCGAGATGGAATTCAAAACCAAGGACAAGGCCGAGGCAGCACCACCGGGCTACATGGCGTGGTTTGACGTACCGAACCGGCGCACCGCGAACGTGCCAGTAGCCTTTGGCCATTGGTCTACCTTGGGTGGCTTGCAGCGCCCGGGCCTCTTGGCCCTGGACACGGGTTGTGTGTGGGGTGGCGGTTTGAGTGCCGCCGAGATCGGCCCACGCGGCGGGGTGCGCCGGGTGGTGCGCACCGAGTGTCCTCAGGCGCCTTCGGTTTCGCCCGAGGGGACTTGAGCCGGCTCGGCCACCTTGAACAAGGCCGCCACTTTTTTGCGCGGCTTGATGTTGGGTGACAAGGCGCTGCGGCTGCTGGGCGTGGCCGTGGTCTCCCAAGCGGGCGCGGTGCTGCTCGGCGCACTGGGTTCGTAGGGCTTGTCGAACAAAGGGTCGGCGCTGGGCTTGGCGGCACGGGGTGCACGCGCGGGAGCGGCGCTGGCCGTGGCGGTGGACGGATCGCGCCAAGCGCGCTGGCCATCGTTGAAACGCCCGCTGGGTGCACGGCGCTCCGAGGCCAATTCAAAGGCTTCGATCTCGATCTTTTTGGCGATGAGTTTTTCCAAGTCGCCGATCATCTTGGCGTCGCGACCGCCGACAAACGACACCGCCAAACCCGACGCGCCGGCACGACCGGTGCGGCCAATGCGGTGCACGTAGTCTTCGGCGTTGAAGGGAATGTCAAAGTTGAACACCGCGGGCACGTCTTTGATGTCCAAGCCACGCGCGGCCACGTCGGTGCACACCAACAGGTCCACAGCACCCGACTTGAATGCTTCCAAGGCCTTGAGGCGCTCGTCTTGGCTCTTGTCACCGTGCAAAGCGGCGGTCACCAAGCCTTCGCGCTCCAAGGAGCGGGCCAAGCGGGCGCAACCCAATTTGCTGTTGACGAACACAAAGGCCTGTTTGAGGCCGCGCTCGTTCAAGATTTGTTTGAGCGCCAAGCGCTTGTCGTCGTCCTCGACGCGGAAGAAGCGCTGCTCGACGGTGGACGCCGTGGCGTTGGAGCGCGCGACCTCGATGGTCACGGGGTTCTGCAAATAGCTACCGGCCAAGCGCTTGATCTCGGGCGAGAAAGTGGCCGAGAACAGCAAAGTCGTGCGGGTCTTGGGCAGGTGGCTCAAGATGCGCTGCAAATCGGGCAAAAAGCCGATGTCGAGCATGCGGTCGGCCTCATCCAACACGACGTACTCGACTTGGTTGAGCACGCAGTTTTTGGCTTCGATGTGATCGAGCAAGCGCCCCGGCGTGGCCACCAAGACCTCAACGCCTTTTTTGAGCTCCAGGGTTTGCGGCTTCATGTCCATGCCACCAAAAACGACCGCGCTGCGCAGGTCGGTGTACTTGGCGTAGAGCTTGACTTGTTGAGCCACTTGATCGGCCAACTCGCGGGTGGGCAAGAGCACCAAGGCGCGCACGGGGTGGCGCGCGGGCGAGGTGGAGGCGTTTTCGTGTTTGAGCAGGCGCTGCAACAGGGGCAGCGAGAAGGCGGCGGTTTTACCGGTGCCGGTCTGGGCCGCGCCCATCACGTCTTTGCCCTCGAGCACGACCGGGATGGCCTGTGCTTGGATGGGCGTCATGGATTCGTAGCCCATCTCGGCCACAGCACGGGCGATCTTGGGCGAGAGGGACAGTTCGGAGAAGGATTGGGTCATGGGCATTCGGGTTTAACCCCGTATTGTCTCACCTTGACCCCAGCCGGGGCCAAGGGCTCAAACCACGGCCGGTTTGAAGTCGCTGGTGGCACGACCTTCAAAGTCGGTCCAGCAACGGCGGGTGTAGTCGTAGAGCTTGCAGTCGCGAGCCGTTTGGAAGTACCAACGCCAAGAAAAACGCTGCACGATGATGCGACCGGGCAAGGTGTCTTCGAGCATTTGCTGGGCGTCTTTGAGCTGGTACAGCGGGATGCTCATGTCCACGTGGTGCGCGGTGTGCTCCATGATGTGGTGCATCGCAGCGCCCATCTTGTAGGGGAAGGTCATGTGCACCGTGGTCGAAACAAAGGGCGCGGCCTTGGACCACGCGGCTTTGTCGTCGTGCCATTGCACGGCGGTGTGGGTGTGGTGGATGTACACCACAAAGCCGATCATCGCGTTCCAGAACAAGAAGGGGATGACAAAGCCAAAGCCGACGGTGGACCACACGGATTGCTCGGTGGCCACGGCGGCCCAAACCAAGGCCGCGATCCACAAGACGCCGGAGGCCAAGGCAACCATGCCGTCCCAGAAAAACTCTTTGCGCTGGGTGCCCATGTAAGTTTTGCGCGGGAAGAACATGCGCAGCCACCACATCTCAACGAGGTAGTACAGCGCAGGGCCCCAACCACTGCGGTAAATGCGCTCCAGGCGACGACGAGCGGGCGACAGGGCCTCGAACTCTTCTTTGGTCAGGGGTGCCCAGACGAAGTCCACGCCCTTGAGGTTGGTGTAGCCGTGGTGCACCACGTTGTGACCCACTTCCCACAGGCTGTAGGGCGTGAGCGAGGGCAAAAAGGC
>JBFZCK010000045.1:0-5808 GCA_041307965.1 Burkholderiales bacterium
GTTCTGGGGCTGCACTGGTTTCGACATGGGTTCGGACGCGTCGCAGGGCATGTCGAGGTTCTGATCCTCGTAAAACAGCAGAAAAAAAACTAACTGCAAACGACGAACGTTTCGCACTCGCTGCTTAATCCAGCGAGCCTTGCAACAGTTGGCCGATAGGCTGGGCAAGGGCGGTCGCAAGACCGTCCAGGCTGCAAGGTAAAACATATGGGCTGGCATCACCTCGGGTACCTTGGGGTGGTGTGAGATCTAAGGGTGCTGGCGGGGTGTGCAGCGTGTCGCTGCGCGGCACATCCGGTGAGATCCAAATCAGACGACTACACATGTAGAACTGCACGAAAAAGGCTTGTGGACGGGGGTTCAAATCCCCCCAGCTCCACCACACAGCACAAGGCCCGGATGACCTCCGGGCCTTTTTTTTCGTCCGTCGGTTCAGCGCCGAGCCCAGGCCTGCATCCAAGGCCGCACGCGCAAGAAGCCGCGGTAAGCCCACTCCAGCACGGGCATGGCACCGGGCAGCTGGGCCAAACGCGCCAACCAACGCCAGCCGGGCAAACGCGCCCACATGGCCACGAAGGCGGCCGCGCCGCTCAGGCGCGTGCCGTCGGGGCGCTGCACATGAAAGCGCGCCATCAAGGCGGCGCGCTCGTCGTCCGATACCCCCGCAGCCTCTGCCCCGGGGCTGATGTCGACGAACCGCAAAGCGCAGTGGTGGCGTTCGGTCAGGCCGCGCACGTGCGCGATTTCGCGTTGGCACAAAGGGCAAGCGCCGTCGTACAACACGGTCAGTGTTTCGGTGGGGGTGTCGTTCATGGGGTGCTCCCCACTGCGCGGCGGTGTGCGTGGGCTTGGGTTTGAATGGCCTCGCGTTGCTCCGGGCCCAAGCGGTCCAGGTGCTTGAGCGACAAGGCCATGCGCGGGTTGCGCGACAGGGTGTTGGCGTGGCGCAAGAGGTAGTCCCAATACAAGGTGGTGAAGGGGCAGGCGTTGGGGCCGGTCGACTCTTTGGGTTTGAAGCGACAGCCTTTGCAGTGGTTGCTCATGCGGTCGATGTACTGGCCCGTTGCCACATAGGGTTTGCTGGCCAGAAGACCACCGTCGGCGTATTGGCTCATGCCCAGCACATTGGGCAATTCCACCCATTCAACCGCGTCCACGTACACGCCCAAATACCACTCGTGCACGGCCTGGGGCTTGACGCCCAAGAGGTGCGCATACACGCCCGTGACCATCAAGCGCTGGATGTGGTGCGCGTAACCGTGCGCTAGGGTTTGGCCGATGGCGTCGCGCAAACAATCCATGTCGGTTTGCCCGTCCCAGAAAAAACCAGGCAGTTCACCTTGCGCGTCGAGCGCGTTGCGCGCCACGTAATCGGGCATGTGCGTCCAGTAAATGCCGCGCACGTATTCGCGCCAGCCCAACACTTGGCGCACAAAACCTTCCACCGCCGGCAAGGGCGCCTGGCCGGCTTGCCAAGCGGCTTGGGCCGCCAGCACCACCTCGCGCGGGTTGAGCAACTTGAGGTTGAGTGCACACGACAAATGCGAGTGGTAGAGCCAAGCCTCACCGCGCCACATCGCGTCTTGGTACAGGCCAAATGAAGGCAGGCGGTGCTCGATGAACTCGGCCAAGGCCAGCAGCGCTTGCTCGCGCGTGACCGGCCAAGCAAACGAATCCAAGCTGCCGGGGTGATCGGCCAAGCGCTGCGAGACCCGTTGCAACACGGCTTGTGTGGTCTCGTCGGGCTTGAAGCGGCTGGGCGGCGGCACAAAGCCGGGGCCTTGGGCGCCAAAGTGCCCACGGTTGTCGGTGTCGAAATTCCATTGCCCGCCCGCCGGTTGGTCGCCGTCCATCAAGAGACCGGTTTTGCGGCGCAGCTCACGGTAGAAGAATTCCAAGCGGATCGACTTGCGGCCCGCGGCGTGTTGCGCGAACTCGCGCACCGTCGAAAAAAAGTGCGTGTCGTCGCGAACGTCCAAGGTCAAACCCTGTGCTTTGGCCACACCGCGCAGCGCTTGCAGCACGCGCCAATCGCCCGGGGCGGTCATGACCAAGGCTTGTGCGGGAGAAGAAGCCAAGGTGCGCGTGAGTTCGCCGGCCAAGGTGCCGGTGTTGTGGGGCTCGTCCAGCTCGCTGTAATGCACCGTCCAGCCCTTGGCGCGCAAGCGCGCCGCGAAGTGGCGCATGGCGCTCAAAAACACGGCCGTTCGGGCCTTGGACGAGCGCACGTGCGTGGACTCTTCCATCACCTCGGCCATCCACACCGCGTCTTGCGCCGGGTCGAAGTCGGCCAAAGCGCTGGCGTCGTCGTTGAGCTGGTCGCCCAGCACCAAGACCAAGTGGCGAAGCGGCGCGTTCATGCAGGGCCCCGATCGGGCGCTTCGCGCTTGCGTTGGCGGCACGCGTCGGAGCAGTACAGCACCGATTCCCAGTTCTTGGCCCAGGCTTTGCGCCAAGTCATGTCGCGCCCGCACACCGCGCAGGGTTTGCTGGGCAGGTGCTGTTTGTTGCCTTTGAAGCCGGTTTTCATGGTCTGCCCCCAGCATAACCAAGCCCAAGCGCCCCCGCCGGTCTCTGGGACAATACGGGCATGAGCGATACCACCAGCACCCCCACCGAGCGTCCGGCCTTGCCCGACCACCTGTCCATCGACCCGCGCAGCCCGCACCACGCCCCCGCGGTGTTTGAGCACGACATCGGCATTCGCCTCAACGGCAAGGACCGATTCGATGTCGAGGAATACTGCATCAGCGAAGGCTGGGTCAAAGTGCCCGCGGGCAAAACCCTGGACCGCAAGGGCAACCCCTTGATGATCAAAATCAAAGGCGTGGTCGAGGCCTTTTACCGTTCATGAGCGACTGGGACGACACCTTGGCGCGGGCCCGTGCGGCTTTGACGGGCCAAGGGGCCGACTTGGACGTGCGCGCCGGCATGGCCCTCTTGGAGCAGGCCGCAGCGGCCGACCACGCGCCGGCCTTGGTCTTGCTCTCCGATGTCTACGAGCAGGGCTTGGCCCCGATCGAAGCCAACCGCCGCTTGGCCTTTGCTTACCTGGACCGCGCGGTCGAGCTCGGGCACGACGAGGCCATGTTGCGCATGGCCTCGTGGTACCGCCAAGGTTGGGGCGTGGCGGTGTCGCTGGAAAAAGCGTTGGCCTTGAACCAAGCCGCGGCCGAGCGCGGCAACCCCACGGCGCACTTCAACTTGGGCGTGGCCTACGAACAAGGCCAAGGCGTGAGCGCCGACCCGGTTAAAGCACACACCCACTACCAAGCCGCAGCACAAGCCGGCATCGCCCAAGCCCAACACAACTTGGGTGCGTGCTTCTTCCATGGGCGCGGCGTGTCCACCGACAAGGCGCAAGCCCTGAGCTGGTACGCCGTGGCGGCCGCTCAAGGCCTGGCCCTCTCGCAGTTCGCTTTGGGCGCCATGTATTTGGATGGCGACGGTGTGGACGCCGACCCCGTGGCCGCACTGAGCTGGTTTTTGATGTCGGCCGCGCAGGACCACGCGCCCTCGATCTTGGTGGTCAAGCGTTTGGTCAGCACTTTGCCCGACGAGGACGTGGCGCAAGCCGGTCGATTGGCCGAGCAGTTCCCTGCGCAGTGGGCTGCGGCCAAACAGGCCATGCGACAGGCCCGTCACTGACGGGCCCCAGGCGGCGTCAAGCGGCCTTGATGCGGAACCACACGGCGTAGAGCGCCGGCACGAACAGCAAGGTGATGACCGTGCCCACCGCCACACCGCCGATCAGCACATAGGCCAGTGGGCCCCAGAAGCTGTCTTGTGTCAGCGGCACAAAGGCCAGCACCGCGGCCAAGGCCGTGAGCACCACGGGCCGCGAGCGTTGCACCGCAGCCTCCACCACCCCTTCAAACGCCGACATGCCCGCAGCGAAGTTGTCCGCCACTTGCTGCGTCAAGATCAGCGTGTTGCGCATCAAGATGCCGGCCAAACCGGTCAGGCCCAACAAGGCCACAAAGCCGAAGGGTTGCTGGAACAACAACAGCGCCACCACCGCACCGATCAAGCCCAGCGGCGCGGTCACCAGCACCATGAAGGTGCCAGAGAACGAACGCATCTGCAGCATGATGAACATGAGCATGAAGGCCAGCATGGCCGGTTGCAGTTTTTGGATCGAGGCATCGGCCTTGCCCGATTGCTCCACCGAGCCAGCGGTGTCGATGCGGTAGCCGGCGGGCAGTTGCGCGCGCAGCGTGGCCAAGGCGCGGTTGAGGTCGGCGGTCACATCGTTGGGTTGTGCGTCGCGGATGTCGGCTTGAACCGCCAAGAAGGGTTCGCGGTTGTAGCGCTTGATCAGCGGTTCTTCGTAACGAACCTCCAAACGCCCGAGTTGGGCCAAGGGCAGTTTTTTGCCGTCCAGGGTCAAGACCTCCAGCGCGCCCAAACGGGTGGCGTCCATGTCCAAGCCTTGCAGGTTGCCGCGCGCCACCACGTCGACCGTGCGCACGTCTTGGCGCACCTGTGAGACCGGCACGCCGTTGAGCAAGAACTGCAATTGCTGCGCAACGCTTTGAGGGGTGAGGCCCAACAAACGCAAGCGCTCGGGCTCCATGGCCAAGTGCAGGGTCGGCACCCGTTCGTCCCATTCCAAATGCGGGTCGGCCACGTTGGGGTGCGCGGCCATGGTGGTGCGCACCTGGTGGGCGATGCTGCGCAACTGCAGCGCATCGGGGCCGGTCACGCGAAAGGCCACCGGCCACACCACGGGCGGTCCAAACAACAGACCGGTCACGCGCACCCGCGCCTCGGGGAATTCACCCAAGGCCACACGCTCGCGCAGCAGCGCGATCACGCGCTCACGCTCGACGTCGCTGTGGGTGACCGCGATGACTTTGGCAAAGCCGGGGTTGGGTGGCTCGGGACTGGCCGAGATGAAAAAGCGCGGCGCACCCGCTCCCACATAGGCTGAGAGGGTTTTGACCTCGGGCAGGGGCGCGAGGATGGCCTCGATCTTCTTGACCGTTTCATTGGTCACGGCCACGCTCGTGCCCTGGGGCATGAACACGCTGACCAAGACCTCGGGTCGGTCGGAGCTGGGGAAGAATTGTTTTTCGACCACCGTGGCCATGCCCACGATCGAGACGATCAACAAGCCCACCGTGCCACCCACGACCGCCCAGCGGCGGCGCACACACCATTCAATGGTGCGGCGCAGGCGCTGGTAGCCGGGGCTTTGGTATTGCGAGTCGTGGTGCGCGTGAGCCGAGGGCTTGAGCATCTTCACCCCCAAATAGGGCACGAACACCACCGCCACCAACCACGACACGATCAGGGCAATGCCCAAGACCCAAAAAATATTGCCCGCGTATTCACCCACACCCGACTGCGCAAAGCCGATGGGGAAAAACCCCGCCACCGTGACCAAGGTGCCGAACAACATGGGTGCGGCCGTGACCGACCACGCGTGCGCTGCGGCGCGCACACGGTCCCAGCCCTCGTCGATCTTCACCAGCATCATCTCCACGGCGATGATGGCGTCGTCCACCAACAGCCCCAGCGCGATGGTGAGCGCGCCCAAAGTGATGCGGTCCAGGTTGATGCCCATGAGCAGCATGACCAAGAACGTCAGGCCCAGCGTCAGCGGCACGGCCACGCCCACCACCAAACCGGCGCGCACGCCGATGGCCAACATGCTCACGCCCACGACCACCGCCACCGCGACCAGAAATTTGATTTGGAACAGGCTGACCGCGCCGTTGATGGCGTCGGCTTGGTTGGTCAAGACGTCGAGGGACATGCCCAAGGGCAAGGCGCTGCGCTCTTGCGCCAAAAACGCGTCGATGC
>JBFZCK010000046.1:0-3453 GCA_041307965.1 Burkholderiales bacterium
ACCGCGGTGTGCCGTTTGTGACCTATGGCCGCAGCCAACTGAGCTTCGATCACCCTTGGGTGGACACCGACAACGAGCGTGCCTTCGAATGGGCCACGCAAAGACAACTCGACCACGGCCACCAGCGCATTGGTTTGCTCAACGGACCGAGCCCGTACACGTTTGCCAAATTGCGGCGCGATGGCTACGAGCGCGCCCTGCGCGGCGCAGGGCTGAGCCCCAATCCGGCATGGATCTTGGAAGGCGACTTGACCGAGAGTTCGGGCTACAGCCTCACCCGCCAACTGCTCAGCCAAGCCGATACACCCACCGCCATCGTCTGCGCCAACGACGCCATGGCCATCGGCGCCATGGCCTGCTGCCGGGAACGGGGACTTCAAGTCGGCAAGGACGTGTCGGTCATGGGTTACGGCAACAGCGATGCGTCTCGGTATTGCGAGCCGCCCTTGACCACGGTGGAACACAAAGTGGCCGACAACGGCCGGCATTTGGGGCAGCTTCTTTTGGCCCAACTCGATCACCAAGCGACCGCAACCACCAGCTACTTGGAGCCGGTGGATATCATTGCCCGCCAGTCGGACGGTCCCCTGTCGCGCTGACGCGCCTCAAACGACGGGGGTGACCTGCGCCAGCTCGATCAAATGATCGACCACCTCAAGCGCCCGCTCGTTGCTGCCGCCCACCATGGCCGGTGAGGTTCGGTAACGCCCCGCCACACCCAACTGCGGGACACTGGTCACGCCATAGGCGCGAACCAAATCGTTGGCTTGCACCATGGCCTGCGCCACCGCACGAGAATGCCAAGCCGCTTCAAAGGCGACAGGATCCACACCGCGCTGCTGCACCCACTGGCTGATTTCCATCAAGATTTCAAAATGCTGCCCCTGGCGGTGGATCGCGTCGTAGACCGCCTGATGCAGACGCTCGACCAGCCCCAGCTGGCGCAGGGTCAAATACAGCTGCTGGTGCGACGTGCTTTGAAACGAGACCGGCACGTAGTGAAAGCGAACATCCGCAGGCAAGGTTTTCTGCCAGCGGTGCACCATGGGCTCGAAACGGTCACAAAACGGGCAGCCGTAACGGAAGAACTCCAGAACCTCCAAGCCCTGAGGGCCGACACGTGGCGCTTCTTGCACCAAACGTTGGTAATCAAAACCCTCATCGGGTGGTGTACCAAGGGCGCTGGCCCAGCCAAGTGGCATCGTCGAAGCCAAGACCCCGACCAAGCCAAATTCACGTCGATTCCACATACAGCACCTTGATTGGTTATTAAGAGAGCTTAAGTGGTGCTCATTGGTTCTCATTTGATCCAACGCAAGTTTTTTGCCTCAAGGCTTGCATAGACTCTGGGCAGACCCCAAAGGATGCCCATGATCGAATTCAACACCAGCAGCGCCGCCCAAGCGGATGAATTGCTCAAACGATTGTCAAGCAGCACCATTCCGACTTGGTATCTGCGCGAAAGCCCATTGTTGCCGATTGTTCAAGGCGGCATGGGTGTTGGGGTATCGGCCTCTCGGCTGGCCGGCACGGTGGCTGGTTTGGGTGGCATGGGCACGATCTCAGCCGTGGACTTGCGTCGCCTACACCCCGACTTGATGGAACAAACCGAACACCTCTCCATCAACGAGCACACCAAATTCGCCATCAACACTGCCAACCGTGAGGCTTTGCGCCGAGAGATCGAACAAGCGCGCCAGATCAGCGCTGGGCGAGGGGCTTTGGCCATCAACGTGATGCGTGCCCTCTCGGACTACTCGCCTTACGTTCAAACCGCCTTGGAATCGGGCATCGATGCGGTGGTTGTGGGCGCGGGTCTGCCCCTGGATTTGCCAGAGTTGGCCAAAGACCACCCCCACACGGCCTTGATTCCCATCTTGTCGGACGCACGCGGCGTGCAACTCATCGTGCGCAAATGGGAAAAGAAAGGGCGCTTGCCCGACGCCATCGTGATCGAACACCCGGGCTTGGCTGGTGGTCACTTGGGCGCGGCCAAAGTGGCCGATATACACGATGTTCGCTTTGACTTTGACGTGGTCTTGCCTCAAGTCCGAGAGTTTTTGGACAGTGCGGGCTTGCACATTCCCTTGATTGCCGCAGGTGGTATGTCCAGCCACGCCGATTTACAACGCATGATCAGCTTAGGGGCCAGCGCCATTCAACTCGGCACCGCCTTTGCCGTCACCCAAGAGTGCGACGCCCATGAGGTTTTCAAGCGTGTGCTGGCACAAGCCACGCCCGAAGATTTGGTGGAATTCATCAGTGTGGCGGGCTTGCCCGCAAGGGCCGTGCGCACGCCTTGGATGGACAAGTACCTGCGCAACGAGGAAAAACTCAAAGCGGTGGCGCACGTCAAATCCATCTGCCACATGGGTTTTGATTGTTTGGCCACCTGTGGATTCCGAGATGGCAAAGCCGACATGGGTCAGTTTTGCATCGACCAGCACCTGGGTTACGCCTTGGCGGGAGATGAGCAGCGGGGTTTGTTTTTCCGGGGGGGCGGACGCTTGCCCTTCGGGGACCGCATCCGGCCAGTTGCCGAATTGATGCAACACCTGCTGGGCGGCAAGACCGTGCCTGCCGCCTAAATCGATATCAGCCGCAGCTGCCGAGCTCACCACACTGGGTGCAAAACTCACAGCCGTCTTTTTTGATGACGGCGTGCGCACCGCAGGCGTTGCATTTTTTGCCGCCCATCACCGGCAAAGGCGCGGCCGCGTCGTCCATGTTCGCGGCGGGGTGCGGCGTGTCTTGGCGCACCGACGCACGCTGACGCGCACGCTGGCTCAAGATGTTTTGCACCGCAAACGCGATCGCAGCGACTTCGGAGTCGTGCCACATGGGAACGCGGGTGCCATCGGCTTTTTCGGTGGTGCCCAAGCGCACGGGGCCGCGGTCCCACGCGACCTTGCGCATGTCATCCAAGGCGCGCGCCAAGAAGCCGCCGCGCGCGGCCAAGGACAACATCCGCATGGTGGAGGTGATCCACTGCTGGGACTCACCGCTTTGGCCCACGGGCATGAAGAACTCGATCGCACGGTCGATGGTGCCGCTGCCGTCCGGGCTGGGTAAGGGCAAAAAGGACACGATGATGTAGAGCGTTTTTTGCCCCTCTTGAGTCCAGTAATCGACCTTCTCGGCCACCGCATCGAGCGCGCCTTTGGGTCGTTTTTCGATCACCGTGCGCATGGGGTCGACCATGACCGGCTCCGTGGCGGGTGATGCGGACTCGGTCTTGGTCTCGGTGACCGAGAGGACCGATCCCAAGATGCTGTTGGGTCGGTAAGTGGCCAAACCCTTGAGGCCATGGCCCCATGCCTGCAAATACAGCTGTTTGAAATCTTCAAAGGGGTAGTCGGCGGCCACGTTGACGGTTTTGGAAATCGCCGTGTCCACAAAGGGCTGAACCGCTTTCATCATGGCGATGTGGTCTTCGGCCGACATTTCCAGCGC
>JBFZCK010000047.1:0-4222 GCA_041307965.1 Burkholderiales bacterium
GCCACCGCAACGAGCCCTCGGGCGGTTTGCACGGCATCATGCGCGTGCGTGGCTTCACCCAAGACGATGGCCACATTTTCTGTACCGAAGACCAAATTCAGGGCGAAGTGATTGCCTTCACCTCCTTGCTGCAAAAGGTCTACCGCGATTTTGGTTTCACCAACATCTTGTACAAGCTGTCCACGCGCCCCGAAAAGCGCATCGGCTCGGAAGAGAGTTGGGACAAGGCCGAGGCTGCTTTGGCTGAGGGTTTGCGCGCTTCGGGGTGTGAATTCGAGTATTTGCCGGGCGAAGGCGCATTTTACGGTCCGAAGATCGAATACACGCTCAAAGACGCCTTGGGCCGCCAGTGGCAATGCGGCACCATTCAAGTCGACCCCAACTTGCCCGAGCGCCTGGACGCCGAGTTTGTGGGGGAGGACGGTGCTCGTCACCGCCCCATCATGCTGCACCGCGCCATCGTGGGCAGCTTGGAGCGTTTCATCGGGATTTTGATCGAACAACACGCTGGCGCCTTGCCCACCTGGCTCGCGCCCACCCAAGTGGCGGTGCTCAACATCACCGACGCACAGGCCGATTACTGCCAAGAAATTGCGAAATCTTTGCAAAATCAAGGGCTTAGGGTCGAAACAGACCTGCGCAACGAGAAAATCACGTATAAAATACGGGAGCACGCGTTGCAAAAGCTCCCTTACATCTTGGTCGTGGGCGACAAAGAGAAGGCAGCCGGCGAGGTGGCTGTGCGGGCCCGAGGCAACAAAGACTTGGGCGTCATGTCGGTGGAGGCGTTCGCGCAACTCATCGCTCAAGACGTGAAGACCCGGGCTTGATGCCCTGCTCATCCCAACACACCCCCCGTTCCTGCGCATGCGTTCGGGGTGCCGTGTTGGCGCCTTGTTTTTTTGATGAGCCCACACAAAGGAATTCACCATAGCTACCAATTTTCGTGATCGCCGCCAACGCGAAGAGCGCGCGCACCGTTTGAACCGTGAAATCATGGCCCCTGAGGTTCGCCTCAACGGTCCTGAGAACGAGTCTTTGGGTATCGTCAGCCTGCAAGAAGCCTTGCGCATGGCCGGCGAGTTGGACGTGGACTTGGTGGAGATTGCCGCCACCGCCGTGCCGCCTGTGTGCCGTTTGATGGACTACGGCAAGTTCAAATACCAAGAACAAAAGCGCGCTGCCGAAGCCAAGGCCAAACAAACGGTCATTGAGATCAAGGAAGTGAAGTTCCGTCCGGGTACCGACGATGGCGACTACAACATCAAGTTGCGCAACATCCGCCGGTTTTTGGACGATGGCGACAAATGCAAAATCACGCTGCGGTTTCGCGGTCGTGAGATCACCCACCAAGATTTGGGTTTGGCTTTGCTCAACCGCTTGCGCGATGACTTGGCCGACTCGATCGTGGTGGAACAGTTTCCCAAGCTGGAAGGGCGCCAGATGATCATGATGATCGCGCCCGGCCGCAAAAAGCCCGGATCGGGTTCTGCCAAGTCGGCAGAAACCACGGGTTCCACCGCTGACGCGGTGGAGTGAAGCGAGTAGTGGGCTGGTCGGTACGGTCACCGACGGGCCCGAGGTGCGGGGCGAAAGCCTGGCGCCAAATCTGAACCGTTGAAAAGCGGTTCATCAAAAGTGGCTCGGGGCCAACAAGTCTGCGGAAGGTTCGCAGCGCCTCACGAGCACAAATGAAAAGGAGCATGAGAATGCCCAAAATGAAGACCAAGAGCAGCGCGAAGAAGCGATTTCGCGTTCGTCCCGGTGGCACCGTTAAACGCGGTCAAGCCTTCAAACGTCACATCTTGACCAAGAAGACCACCAAGAACAAGCGCCACTTGCGCGGCGCAGTGACTGTTCATGAGACCAATATGGGTCACATGGCACAGATGCTGCCCGGCATGGGTATTTGATCAACGACGAACAAGGAGTAACTCATGCCTCGCGTCAAACGTGGTGTCACGGCTCGCGCCCGACACAAAAAAGTACTGGCTCTGGCCAAAGGTTTCCGCGGCCGCCGCGGTAACGTCTTCCGCATCGCCAAACAGGCGGTGATGAAGGCAGGTCAATACGCTTACCGTGACCGCCGTAACCGCAAACGCGTGTTCCGTCGTTTGTGGATTGCGCGTATCAACGCTGCAGCTCGCGCTTGCGGCTTGACCTACAGCCAGTTCGCCAACGGCCTGAAGAAAGCAGCGATCGAAATCGATCGCAAGATGCTGGCCGATTTGGCCGTCCACGACCAAGCTGCGTTCAGCAGCATCGTCGAACAAGTCAAAGCCAAACTGGCCGCTTGATTCGCGATGGACGACCGAGCAGACCCGTTCTGCTCGGTGTGTCCGGTTGCTCAAAGGGGTTGATTCGTGGTGGGTTTTGCCCGTCAGGTTTTGGCCCCTTTTTTTCTGCACGCATTGCACCGAATCGATATGAACGCACTCGACGACATGGTCAGCTTGGCGCGATCGGCTTTTGAACAAGCCCAGACGCCGACCGAATTGGAAAACGCCAAAGCCCAGTTTCTGGGTAAATCGGGGCGCATCACCGAGCTCATGAAGGGCTTGGCCACCCTGTCCGTCGACGAAAAAAAATCCCAAGGCGCGGCCATCAACGTGGCCAAGCAAGCCATTGAAGCTGCTTTGCAAGAACGCCGCGCCGCCTTGGCCGAAGCCGAGCTGCAAGCCCAACTCAAGTCCGAAGCCTTGGACGTCACCTTGCCCGGTCGTGAACGCCCGGCTGGTGGCCTGCACCCGGTGAGCCTCACGCTCGAGCGCATCGAAGCCATTTTTGGCTCCATGGGTTTTGACGTGGCCGATGGCCCCGAGATCGAATCCGATTGGTTCAACTTCACCGCTTTGAACACGCCCGCCGACCACCCCGCGCGTTCGATGCACGACACCTTTTATGTCGAAGGCGGCAGCCCAGAAGCCCCCAATTTGCTGCGCACCCACACCAGCCCCATGCAAATCCGCCACGCGGTGCAGCACGTCAAACGCCACCGCGCCGCCTTGGACGCAGGGCAGGGCATGCCCGAGATCCGCGTCATCGCGCCGGGCCGCACCTACCGCGTGGACAGCGACGCCACGCACTCGCCAATGTTCCACCAGTGCGAAGGCCTGTGGATCGGCGAGAACGTGAGCTTCAAAGATTTGAAGCACGTCTTCACCGATTTTTGCCGCACCTTCTTCGAAAGCGATGACCTGGTCTTGCGCTTTCGCCCGAGCTTTTTCCCCTTCACCGAGCCCAGCGCCGAGATCGATATCCAATTCCAAAGTGGCCCCTTGGCCGGGCGTTGGTTGGAAGTCGCCGGTTCGGGTCAGGTGCACCCCAACGTGGTGCGCAACATGGGCTTGGATCCCGAGCGTTTCATCGGTTTTGCCTTCGGCATGGGCCCAGACCGCTTGACCATGCTGCGTTATGGCGTGAACGACCTGCGCCTGTTCTTCGACGGTGATGTCCGTTTCTTGTCGCAATTTCGCTGAGGCCTGAGCATGCAATTCCCCGAATCTTGGTTGCGCGAATTCTGCAACCCCGAGCTGAGCAGCCAGCAACTGGCCGATACCTTGACCATGGCCGGCTTGGAGGTCGAAGAACTCGAGCCCGTGGCCCCGCCGTTCACCGGTGTGGTGGTGGGTTTGGTGCTCAGCGCCGAGCAACACCCCGATGCCGATCGCTTGCGCGTGTGCCAAGTCGATGTTGGGCAAGCCCAGCCGCTGCAAATTGTGTGCGGTGCGCCCAATGCCCGTCCCGGCATCCGTGTGCCTTGTGCCATGGTGGGCGCGGTCTTGCCGCCGGGTGCCGATGGCCAGCCTTTCAAGATCAAACTCGGCAAGCTGCGCGGCGTGGAAAGCCAAGGCATGTTGTGCTCGGCCAAAGAGCTTGGTGTCAGCGACGAGTCCAGCGGTTTGTTGGAACTCGGCGATGCGGCCACCGTGGGCCAAAACATCCGCGAACACCTGGCGCTGGACGACATGCTGTTCACCCTCAAGCTCACGCCGAATTTGGCGCATTGCTTGAGCGTCTATGGCGTGGCGCGCGAAGTTTCTGCATTGACGGGCGCGCCGCTGAAAACCCCGGCCATGGCACCTGTGTCTGTGAGCCATGCCGAGCGTTTGGCGGTTCGCATCGTGGACACCGATTTGTGCGGTCGCTTCAGTGGTCGCACCGTGCACGGTGTGAACACCCAGGTCAAAACCCCTGCGTGGATGGTGGCGCGTTTGGCCCG
>JBFZCK010000048.1:0-3653 GCA_041307965.1 Burkholderiales bacterium
GATTTTGATTGGCTGGGCCAATCGCAACAACAAACCTTGGAGCCCCGTTTGTTCTGGACTTGGACACCGTTTAAGGTTCAAGACAACCCCATTTACGACACCGCGTTCAAGGAATTCAACACCACCACGCTGTTCAGTGAAAACCTCTGGGGCGGACACGACCGCTTGTCCGACACGCGCGCGGTGACGGCGGGCTTGACCAGCCGTTGGTTGCGTGCCGCTGACGGTGGTGAGTGGGCGCGAGTGGGCGTGGCGCAGCGCTTGACCTTGGCCGACTGCGTGGGTGAGGTGGGTTGTCCCCAAGCCGAAACCGAGGTGCGCAGCGACATATTGTTGGATGGCAACGTGCGCTTGACCGATCGATGGGCGGCTGACTTCACCGCGCAGTTGGACAACCAAGCCAAATTTGCCCGGCGCACCGTCACATCTTTGCGTTACTCGCCCACCAACTACCGCACCGTCAGCGTGGGTTTGCGCACCCAAAAAGCCGCGGCAGACTCCGCACAAACCGAGTTTGTTGACTTGGGTTGGCAGTGGCCGGTGAGCGATTTGTGGGGTGCCGATGCCCAAGACGAAGGACCTGGGCGTGGCTTGGGCGTGGGCCGTTGGTATTCTGTGGCGAAGGTCAATTACAGCGTCGCTGACAAAGCCGTGACCGATTTGGTGGCCGGATTTGAGTACGACGGCGGCTGTTGGCTGGGTCGGTTTGTGACCTCCCAGCTCCAGCGCGGGTCCGAGGTGAAAAACATCAGCTACATGTTCCAACTGGAATTTGTTGGTTTCTCGCGCTTGGGCGTGAGTCCTTTGCAAACGCTGCGCGAGAGCATTCCACGTTACCAATTCTTGCGCGAACAAGTCAATCCACCGAGCCGATTCCAACAATATGACTGATGCTGTGACCCTTGGCCGCTGGGCCCCTTTGGTGGCCCTGTGTTGGGGTGTGTTTTCCCTCGGTTTGGCCCAAGGTCAAAGCCCCGCTGCGGTGCCCCCGAGAGCGGTTGACCACATCGTCGCTTTGGTCAACAGCGATCCCATCACCAACAATGAGTTTCGCCAGCGTTTGCTCAAGGTTCAGTCCCAGCTCAAAGCGTCGGGGACGAACCCACCTGCGCCAAACGCGCTGATCGAGCAGGTTTTGGAGCAACTCGTGCTGGAACGTGTTCAGTTGCAGCGCGCCCAAGAATTGGGCTTGCGCGTGGACGCCGATAGCGTGGACGATGCCAAGCGCCGCTTGGCCAGCCAAAACGGCTTGAGCTTAGAGGCCTTCGAGCGACGCTTGCAGTCTCAAGGCATCAGCCCGGAGGCTTTTGCTTTTGACGTGCGTGAACAATTGTTGTTGCAACGCCTGCGCGATCGCGAAGTCGATGCACGGGTCAAGGTCAGCGAAACTGAGATCGACGAATACATCGCTGAACAACAGCGTTTGAAGCCTTTGAGCAATTTGTCTTTGCACTTGGCGCAAATTTTGTTACCGGTGCCTGCCGGCAGCGACGCGAGTCGCGAAGCGGCGATTCGTGCCCAAGCCGACGCCATCGCAGCGCAAGCCCGCGCAGGTCAAGACTTCGCTCAATTGGCCAAGGCCCATTCCAAGGCCAGCGACGCTGAGCAAGGCGGCTCTTTGGGGATGCGCTCGGTGGACCGTTTGCCAGAACTGTTTGTCAACGCAGCGGCTTCAGCCGCAGCGGGATCGGTGATCGGCCCGGTGCGCAGCGGTGCGGGCTTTCATGTTTTGAAGGTCTTGGCGCGTGAGCAAGTGGGCTTGCCTGATGCTGTGATGCCGCAAACCCGCGC
Source organism: Burkholderiales bacterium (assembly GCA_041307965.1). Classification (GTDB taxonomy): domain Bacteria; phylum Pseudomonadota; class Gammaproteobacteria; order Burkholderiales; family Burkholderiaceae_C; genus Hydrogenophaga. The sequence continues at coordinate 1,792 of JBFZCK010000048.1, forward strand.
GCGCCATATCTTGTTGCGACCCTCGGCGAGCCTGAGCGAGTCGCAGGCCATCGCTCAAATGCAGCGCTGGCGTGACAGCCTGGTGGCGGGACGGGCCAATTTCGAAGCATTGGCACGACAGCACAGCCAAGACGGTTCGGCACCGAGTGGTGGTGAATTGGGTTGGGCTTCGCCCGGTCAGTTTGTGCCCGAGTTCGAATCGGCCATGGATGCGCTCAAACCGGGCGAGGTTTCACCGGTGGTGGTGTCGCGCTTTGGTGTGCACCTGATTCGCGTGGACGAGCGTCGCCAAGTGCCCATGAGCCTGCCTCAGCAGCGCATCATGGTGCGCAACCTGCTGCGCCAAGAGAAGGCCCGCAGCGCCCTGACCCAATGGTTGGCTGACCTGCGCGCGCAGGCTTTTGTCGAATACCGCGAAGCGCCTCGTCCATGAAACACATCGCGCGAAAGCGCTTCGGTCAACATTTCTTAACCGACGCAGGCATCATCGGCGCCATCGTGGACGCCATCAACCCTCAGCGCAGCGATGCCATGGTCGAAATTGGCCCAGGCTTGGCTGCATTGACGCAACCACTCATGGCCCAGTTGGACCAGTTGGCGGTGATCGAGCTCGACCGTGACTTGGCGGCTCGCTTGCGCGAACAAACCGCCTTGCAAGTGGTGGAGTCCGATGTGCTGCGGGTGGACTTTTCGCAGCTGCACACCACCTTGGGGCGCAGCGGTCCCGCAGCGCGTTGGCGCGTGGTGGGCAACTTGCCTTACAACATCTCCACGCCCATCCTGTTCCATTTGCTGGCCCATGTGGATGCGGTGCAGGACCAGCACTTCATGCTGCAAAAAGAGGTGATCGACCGCATGGTCGCCAAGCCCAGCACCGCCAGTTACGGCCGCCTGTCGGTCATGCTGCAGTGGCGCTACGCCATGGAAAACGTCCTGTTTGTGCCGCCCGAGAGCTTCGATCCCCCGCCGCGGGTGGACAGTGCGGTGGTGCGCATGGTGCCTTTGGCCGAGCCGCCGCAGCTCAATGAGGCGGTGCTCAGTGAGTTGGTGCAAGTGGCCTTCAGCCAGCGCCGCAAGATTTTGCGCCACACCTTGGGTCGTTGGCTGACCGAGCACGGCTATGGGGGTGAGTTCGACGAACAGCGTCGGGCCGAAGAGGTGCCGGTGGCCGAGTACGTGGCTTTGGCGCAAGCCGTGACGGCATAAAAAAACGCAGCCCGAGGGCTGCGTTTTGTTGGGGCGCCGACGCGCTCAGGCGGCGGTGAGCCAGTAACCCGCGTTGAACGGGCTGCTCATGCGCAAAGCCATCGGGCTCACGTCCAAGAGCTTGTCGGTGGGCATGGGCTCTTCGCTCTGCACTTCGATGGGTTCTTCGCCTTTGGGTGTGCGGGCCACCGAGAAGGAGTAGAAGCAGCGGAAGGGGATCTTGCGGTCGGACCAGTAGTCGGCCGTGTCCCGGAAGATGTCCAGCAGCTGCTCGCGGGCTTCTTTGTCGAACTTGGCGTGGGCGGGGATGTGTTCCAAGACCACGATGAAGCCGGTTTGTGGGCCCGACTTTTGGACCATGTCGGTCATGCAGTCGTACAGGGCGTCAAAGTTTTTCCCAAAGTGGGTGGGCAAGGTGTACTGGGAAGCGATGAGCTCCAAGACGTCTTGCTTGCTCTGGGCTTTGGCCAAGTTGGCGTACAAAAAGTGATGCCCCAACTGCTCGGCCGAGGCCTGCAGTTCTTTCACGCCATATGCGCGAATGGATTGCACGATGTTCGTGCGAACGTTGCGAAGTGGCGCGTCCATTTCCACGTCTCTTTCTGAAGGCTAAGTTTGAAAACCATGCTCAACCGCGTTGGGTGCACCCTGTCAAA
>JBFZCK010000049.1:0-2864 GCA_041307965.1 Burkholderiales bacterium
ACCCAATCGGGTGGGGTGTCGCGTGGCAGATAATCCATGCGCACGGTGAGCACACTGACCGTGCCCGGCAGCAGCTCAGCGGGACGGGCGCGGCGCAAGCCGTGTCGCGCCATGTAGGCCATGTCGCCGTGAAAGCCTTGGTCCAACCAAGCCAGCAAACCGGGTTCGGCGTCGCTCAGGTCCACGCCGCTCACGCCAATTTGAGAAAATCCCAGCTCACGGGCCCAGGCCCGGATGTCTGAAACGAGTGGAGTTGCATGGACAGTCACACCGCCATTGTAGGAACGCCGGCCCAGCCGTGGCGCGGCGCATGGCGTGACGAGTCCGACACCGAGGCCTTTGCCCATCGATTGGCCCACTGCAGCGCGGTGCGCAACGCCACCCTCACCCTACACGGCGACTTGGGCGCGGGCAAAACCACCTTCGTGCGCCACCTCTTGCGCGCGTTGGGCGTGAGCGGGCGCATCAAAAGCCCCACCTACGCCGTGGTGGAGCCGCACAGCGCACCTGAGCTGTCCATTTGGCACTTCGACTTCTACCGTTTCAGCGACCCACGCGAATGGGAAGACGCGGGTTTTCGTGAACTGTTTGCCAGCCCAGGACTCAAGTTGGTGGAGTGGCCCGAACACGCGGGAGATGCCCTGACGGTGATCGACATGAGCTTGCACATAAACACCCATGAAGACGGTTCGCGCCGCCTGCGCGCCTTCGCCCACACCGACACGGGCCGCCAGCTCTTGGCTGCATGCGCCCCGAGCACACCATGAGCACCGCATTGAACCGCCGCAGCCTGCTCGGGGCCAGCACCTTGGTCTTATTTCTGGGCCCCCAACAAATCGCGCACGGCGCACAGGTGGTGGCCGTGCGCTTGTGGCCTTCAGCCGACTACACCCGCATCACCATCGAATCCGACAGCCCGCTCAAAACCACACAACGCTTTGTCAACGACCCGCCGCGCATGGAAGTGGACCTGCAAGGCCTGGACCTCTTGCCCAGCCTGAGCGCCTTGGTGGGCAAACTGCGCAGCGACGACCCCAACATCGCGGGGATGCGCGTGAGCCAGCACGGTAGCGGTGTGGTTCGCTTGGTGATCGACCTCAAACAACCCATCGCGCCCCAAAGCTTCAGCCTCAAACCCACCGCACCCTACCAACACCGCTGGGTGCTCGACCTGTACCCGGTGACCCCGCCCGACCCCTTGGCGCAACTCATTGAACAGCGTTTGGCCGACTTGGAACATCGGGTGGGCAACGCGGGCACCGAGCCCAACACCGACCCCTTGGGTGACTTGTTGGCCCAGCGCGGTCAGTTGCCCAAGGCGCCAGCGATCGTGCCCAAACCGTCGCCCGGAAAACCCCATCCCGGCGGGTCATCGATCAGCGAGCGACTGATCGTGGTCGTGCTCGACCCCGGACACGGCGGCGAAGACCCGGGCGCGATTGGCCCGGGCGGCACCCACGAAAAGCTTGTCGTGCTGCAAATTGCCGAACGGCTGCGCGAGCGCATCAACACCACCCGCGTCAACGGCTTGCCGATGCGGGCCGTCATGACCCGCGATGGTGATCACTTTGTGCCACTCAACGAGCGTGTGCGCAAAGCCCAACGCGTCAACGCCGATCTGTTCATCAGCCTGCATGCCGATGCCTTCTACAGCCCCAGGCCGCAAGGCGCCAGTATTTTCGCTTTGAGCACGCGAGGAGCCACCAGTGCCGCGGCGCGTTGGATGGCCAACAAAGAAAACGCGTCCGACCAAATCGGTGGCATCAACGTCAAAGTCAAAGACAACACCGTCAAACGCGCCCTGATCGACATGAGCACCACCGCACAGATCAACGACAGCCTCAAGGTGGGCAGCGCCATGCTCGGCGAGGTCGGTCGTGTGGGCAAGCTGCACAAGGCCCGCGTGGAGCAAGCCAACTTCGCTGTGCTGCGCGCGCCCGACATCCCCAGCGTGTTGGTGGAAACCGCGTTCATCAGCAACCCCGATGAAGAGCGCCGCCTGCGCAGCACCGCTTACCAAAACCAATTGGCCGACGCGCTGCTGCGTGGCGTGGTGCGCTACTTCACCAAAAACCCACCCTTGATCAAGCGCCGTGGCACCTGATCAGCGCAGCTGAAAGTAGGCGTAGGCCAAAGCGGCCAAAGCCACCGTGCCCCAGCCCATCCACTCCATGAAGGGGCGAAGCTTGGGCTCCATGGCGGGCCCAAAACGCCCCATCAACCAGCCCACCAAAAAGAAGCGACCCCCACGGCCCAAGATCGAGGCCAAGACAAAGGGCAAGAGCGGCATGGCCATGCTGCCGGCGGCGATGGTGAAGGCTTTGTAGGGGATGGGCGAGAAGCCCGCCAAGAGCACGGCCCAGAAGCCCCAATCCACAAACCAGGCCCTGGCCACCTCAATTTTGGAGGCCCAACCGGTTTGCGCCACCCACGGCATGACGGCATCGATGGCCCACACACCGATCACATAGCCAAAGACGCCCCCCGCCACCGAGGTCAAGGTGGTGATCAACGCGAAGCGAAACCACCGCTGGGGCTGGGCCAAACACATGGGCGCCAGCATCACGTCGGGGGGGATGGGGAAAAACGACGACTCGGCGAAGCTCAGTCCGCCAAGGTACCAAGGGGCTTTGGGGTGTTGGCTCCAAGCCATCACGCGGTCGTACAGGGCACCAAACAATTTCACGTTGCAATCCTCTTGCCAAGCCCTGATGGGCGAATCCCCCATTATCCGGCCTTCGCAGGCCGCCCACCTACAATCGCTCCATGACTTTTCGCCCCCTTGCGACGCCCGCGCCCATCCGGGAATTGCCCGACGAACTCATCAGCCAAATCGCCGCGGGTGAGGTCATTGAGCGCCCCGC
>JBFZCK010000050.1:0-2981 GCA_041307965.1 Burkholderiales bacterium
ACACGCTGCTGCAAGCGCCCGTGCCGCAGCAGCGCTTGCTGCACGTCCACGTCAGCGCCGAAGAACTCGGGCGTGTGTACCAAGCCGAGGTGGGCGTGTGTGCCGACATGCTCAGCGCCGCCACGGCTTTGGCGGCGCTGGGTGCGCCAGCCCAGCCGGTGTGGCGCGAATGGTCCGCGCAGGCCCAGCGCGACTACCAAGCCAATATCGATGTCGGCAACGGCGGTGTGCAGTGGCCCAGCACCTTGGACATGGCCGAGGTGGTGCATGTGCTGCAGCGTCACCTGCCCAGCGATGCGGTCTTGACCAACGGCGCGGGCAATTTCGCGAGCTGGCTGCACCGCTTCTACCGTTACCACGGCTGGGTCAAGGGCGTCAAAACCCAGCTCGCACCAACCAACGGGGCCATGGGTTATGGCGTGCCGGCCGGTATCGCTGCGGCCATCACCACCGGGCGGTCGGTGTTGACGATCGCGGGCGACGGCGACTTTCTGATGAATGGCCAAGAGCTCGCCACTGCCGTGCAGCACGGCGCCAAGACGGTCATCTTGTTGGTCAACAACGGCGCATACGGCACCATCCGCATGCACCAAGAGCGCGAGTACCCCACGCGCGTCAGCGGCTCGGCGCTGCACAACCCCGACTTTGTGGCACTGGCACAGGCTTATGGCTACAAGGCCGAGCGCATCACCCACACCGCCGACTTTGAAGCGGCCTTGCTGCGCGCCATGCAGGCTGAGCAAGGCACGGTCTTGGAGTTGGCCTTGCCCGCCGAGGTCATCACCACCCGCACCACCTTGAGTGCCATGCAGGCCGCGGCTTTGAAACCTTGACCGACCAACAGGCAACAAAAAACCGCCCGAGGGCGGTTTTTTTGAGAAGGCGACCCGCAAGAAGCGGGTGGCACATGTTCAGCTCAGGTGAGCACTGACCAATTTGGTCATTTCGAACATGGTGACCTGGGGCTTCTTGAAGATCACCTTGAGCTTGTCATCGGCGTTGATGTTGCGCTTGTTGGTGGCGTCTTGCAGCTTGTTCTTCTTGATGTATTCCCAGATTTTCTTGGTGACTTCCGTGCGGGGCATGGGAGTGGCACCGATCACAGCGGCCAATGCGGGGCTGATGGTCATGGGCTTCATGAATGCAGCGCTGGGTGCGCGCTTGGCGGCGGGAGCTTTTTTGGCCGGAGCGGCTTTTTTTGCGGGAGCGGTTTTTGCAGTTGCCATGATGTTCTGTCCTTCTAAAATAAAGAAATTCGCCAGCTAAAAAATGTGCTTTCACACTGGTGCCATGGATGCTAATAGAGAAGTTCTGTCATTCCAAGGTGGGAAGCCTGAATTTTTGACATTTTTTTCGGTGCAGTTGCTCTTTATTGATTGTGAAAACAACACTTCGGTACTGTGCACGCTTTTGGGGTGTGCCTTGCGAGCGTGATGTTGTTTGCTTGGAAAGCTTTTGAAATGACAAATCCCTTGACATGTGATCTCTGTGATGCTCACAAAAACAGCAGTGCCGATGCGTTTCGCGTGTTGCCACCGGTCTTCAAATCCTTCGGTGCGCACACCCGTTTTTCGGGTTTGATCAGCACCGTGCAATGTTTTGAAGACAACAGCCACGTCAAGGCCGCGGTGGAGGAACCCGGTTTGGGTCGTGTGTTGGTCGTCGATGGCGGTGGCTCTTTGCGCAAGGCCTTGCTCGGCGGCAATTTGGGTGCGGCGGCGGCGCGCAACGGCTGGGCGGGTGTGGTGATCGATGGCTGTGTGCGCGACGTGGCCGAGTTGGCCGATTGTGCGCTCGGTATTCGCGCCTTGGCCAGCATGCCCATGCCGACCGAAAAACGCCAACAAGGCTTGCGCGATGTGGCCGTCCAAATTCAAGGCGTGTGGGTCAAACCCGGTGAGTGGTTGTGCGCCGACGAAGACGGCATCGTCGTGAGCGCCCAGCCCTTGGCTTGACGGTCGCTGTCAGGTTCAACCCTGAAAGCCTTTGTAAAACATGTACGCAGCCAAAGCGAACAAGGTGTAGGCGAACACCCGCTTGAGCGGCTTGACTGGCATGCTGTGAGCGGCTTTCACGCCCAAGGGTGCCATCAACACGCTGGCGCTGGCGATCACGGCCAAGGCTGGTAAAAACACATAGCCCACAGAGCCTTCGGGCAAGTCCGACAAGCCCCAACCGGCAATCACAAAGCCGATGGTGTTGGCCACGGCGATGGGGAAACCCAAAGCCGAACTCGTGGCCACCGCGTTGTGGATCGCCACGTTGCACCACACCATGAAGGGCACGCTGATGAAGCCGCCACCAGCACCCACCAAGCCCGACAACATACCAATCAAGCCACCCGCGGCCACTTGTCCGCCTGTGCCCGGCATGGTGCGCGAAGGCTTGGGTTTTTTGTCCTTGAGCATTTGAAACGCGGAGAAACCGACAAAGCCCGCGAATACCCAGGCCAGTGCGGTGCCCTTGAGGACCGAGAAAATGCCCATGCTGGCAACCATCGCCCCCAACACAATGCCAGGCGCCAAACCGCGCACGATGTCCCAACGCACGGCACCCCGTTTGTGGTGGGCGCGCACGCTGGAGATGGAGGTGAAGATGATGGTCGACATCGAGGTGGCGATGGCCATCTTGATGGACAAATCGACCGCCACACCGCGGTGGTTCAGGATGGCGGTGATGAACGGCACCATGACCATGCCCCCACCAATGCCGAGCAAGCCCGCCAAAAATCCGCTGCACAAGCCGAGCAACACGAGTTCGGCGATCAAGATGGGTTCTAAGAGCATCATGGGGTAGAGGGGGATAAGGTGTCTGCGAATGCCACCGGACCGTCATCCTGAACCGGGGGTTCAGGTGGGCGAGGTCAGCCAGTCTTCGGGTTCATCTGACGCGAGACGCTCTCACCTAACTGGCATGTTCCAAGCCCGTGCTCAATGAGCATTGGTTCAAGGAAATATAAAGCCCGGCGCGCACCGCAGACA
>JBFZCK010000051.1:0-3098 GCA_041307965.1 Burkholderiales bacterium
GCTCACCCAGCGCAGCGGCAGCGCAGCCGCTTTCTTCGCCGATCTGGTGGACGAAACCAGCGTGCGCGCGCTGCTGCCAGCCGTGGTGGCGCACTTCGGACAGGTCGACGCGGTGGTCAACAGCGCCTCCACCTTCGAAAACGACAGCGCGCAGAGCTTCGGCTTCGCGGCCATGGAAACCCACCTGCGCGCCAACACCGGCGCGGCCGTGTTGCTGGCGCAAGCCCTGCACCAACACGTCGTGGCCCGTGGCGGCCAAGACGGTGTGGTGGTCAACCTGCTCGACCAAAAGCTGTGGAACCCCAACCCCGACTTTTTCAGCTACACCTTGTCCAAGGCCGCCCTCGAAGCGGCCAACACCTTGATGGCCCAGGCTTTCTCGCCGCACCTGCGGGTGGTCGGTGTGGCCCCGGGTCTGACGCTCACCAGCCACCTGCTGAGCGATGAGAAGTTTGCCGAGCTGCACCGCCAATCGCCACTGGGCCGATCCTCCACCCCGGACGACGTGGCCGCCTCGGTGGCTTTTGCTTTGAGCAACCGTTCCATCACCGGCACCACGCTGCTGGTCGATGGTGGTCAACACCTGATGCGCTTTGAGCGCGATTTTTCTCACATGTGAGCGCGCCCAACATGAACCCAAACACCCCCGCACCCGAACACGGCACCCAAATCCTCTCCCTCACGGGCTTGCGCTTTGACGCCAACCTGGGCATCTTGGCCCACGAAAAAACCGCGCCACAACCGATCCAAGTCGACGCCGAACTCAACCAAGGCGCCCAACCCTTGCTGCCGCGAGACGCCGAGATCGAACACGTGCTGGACTACCGCAAGGTGCGCCAAATCATCATCGACGAGTGCACGGCCGAACACGTCAACCTGCTCGAGAGCCTGATCGGCAAACTCACGCGTCGCTTGATGCAATTGCCCGGCGTGATCGGCGTGCGCGTGAAGATCGCGAAGCTGGAAATTTTTGACGACTGCGAAGTCGCCATCCGCATGGAAAGCGGCCAGTGGTGAAACCCACGGAAAGAGTGAACATGACCCCCGAAAAAGAAGCCTTTGAAAACCACAAGTTAGAAAAGCGCCTGTGCCGCGAAGTGGGCCGCGCCATCATCGACTTCAACATGATCGAAGAAGGCGACCGCGTGATGGTGTGTGTGTCCGGTGGGAAAGACAGCTACACCATGCTCGACATCTTGCGCAAGCTGCAGCAGCGCGCGCCGGTGAAGTTCGAGCTGATACCGGTCAACCTCGACCAAAAACAACCGGGCTTCCCCGACCACATCCTGCCCGAATACCTGAGCCAATTGGGCATGCCGTTTCACATCGAGACGCAAGACACCTACTCCATCGTCAAGCAGGTGATCCCCGAAGGCAAAACCATGTGCAGCCTGTGCAGCCGCTTGCGCCGGGGCATTTTGTACCGCGTGGCGCGTGAGCTCAAGTGCAACAAGATCGCGCTGGGCCACCACCGCGACGACATGCTGCAAACCCTGTTCCTCAACATGTTTTTCGGCGGCAAGCTCAAAGGCATGCCGGCCAAGTTGGTGAGCGACAACGGCGAGTTCATGGTGATCCGCCCCTTGGCCTACGTGGTGGAAAAAGACATCGTGCGCTGGGCCGAGGTTCAGCAATACCCCATCATCCCGTGCACGCTGTGCGGTAGCCAAGAAAACCTGCAGCGCAAACAGGTCGGCGATATGCTGCGCGACTGGGACAAGCGCTTCCCCGGCCGCTTGGAGAGCATGCTCTCGGCGCTGCAAAACGTGGTGCCCAGCCATTTGATGGACCGCAAGCTCTACCCGTTTGAGACCATCCAAACCACCGGCATGCCGGTGGAGGACGGCGACACCGCGTTTGACGAAGAGCCCTTGCCCAACATGGGCGTGCCGAGCATCATCCCGGTGCGCCGCGAAGCCGCCGCACAGGAAGCCTCATGCAGCACGTCCTGAAGCACGGCACCCGCTGGGCCACCGCCGCACTGGCGCTGGCCTTGCTCGCCGGTTGTGCGGGCACGCAAAGCCTGCAAGCCGAGGTCAGCACGCACCCGCAGTGGCCTGCGGGCATCCCCACGGGCGCACCCGCTTACCAATGGGAGCGTTTGCCCTCGATGCGCAGTGGCCCACAAGCCGCCGAACAAGATGCGCTCGAAGCTGCAGCCGATGCGGTGTTGGCCCAAGCCGGTTGGCGCTTGGACCCGGCTCAGCCGCAGTGGACGCTGAGCATCGAAGGCCAGAACCTGCGCACCCCGAGACCACCGCCGAGCCCAGTCAACATCGGGATCGGCATTGGGATCGGCTTGGGCCACGGCAGCATCCAGCTCGGCTCCCTGTGGCCCGAGCCCAGCCCACCCTTGGACCGGGCTCAGGTGGTGGTGTTGATTAGGCCCACTCACCCAGGCCCCGTCGCTTACGAAACACGCGCCAGCCGAGAAGCTTGGGGGCCACCCAGCACCGAACAGTGGCGCGCTTTGGTGCAAGCCGCGCTGCGCGACTTCCCGCTCAGCAGCGCCCGACAACAAACCGTGACCATCGACCTCACGCCGAAAGACAAAACAAGCCCATGATCGCCACCCGCATCTTGGCGGTGCGCCACGGCGAGACGCTGTGGAACCGCGAAACCCGCATCCAAGGTTTCACCGACATCGACCTGAGCGAACTGGGCCAATGGCAAGCACAGCAACTCGCCCAAGCCTTGCGCGACGAGTCGGTGGCGGCGTGTTACGCCAGCGACCTCAGCCGCGCACGAAACACCGCCCAAGCCGTGGCCGACGTGCACGGCCACACGGTCCACACCGACCCGGGTTTGCGCGAGCGTTGTTTTGGCCAATTCGAAGGCCACACCTGGACCGAGATCGAAACCCAGTGGCCCGAGGCCAGCCAAGCCTGGCGCCAGCGCGTGCCCGAATGGGAGCCCCAAGGGGGCGAGTCGCTGATCGCGCTGTCGGCGCGGGTCTTGAACAGCTTGAACCGCATCGCCGAGCGCCACTTGGGTGAGCAAATTTTGGTGGTGGTGCACGGCGGCGTGCTCGATGCGTTCTACCGCGCTGCCACCGGCTTGGACCTGCAAGCCCCCCGCGCTTGGGAGCTGCGCAACAC
>JBFZCK010000052.1:0-5143 GCA_041307965.1 Burkholderiales bacterium
TCACGGCCGAGAGCTGCACCGGTGGCCTGGTGTCGGCGGCCTGCACCGAACTCAGTGGCTCCAGTGAGTGGTTTGAACGCGGCTTTGTGACCTATTCCAACGCCGCCAAAACCGAGATGCTCGGTGTGCCCGCCGAGCTCATCGAAGCGCACGGTGCGGTCAGCGAAGCGGTGGCTCGGGCCATGGCAGCAGGCGCTTTGCGCCACTCGGCGGCGCAGATCGCGGTGGCCATCACCGGTGTGGCGGGCCCTTTGGGCGGCAGCGTGGACAAACCCGTGGGCACGGTGTGCTTCGCTTGGGCGTGGCCGGGCGGCGTGTTCAGCGAGCGGGTGCAGCTCAGCGGTGATCGCGCCGGCATTCGCCAAGCCGCGGTGTGGCACGCGCTGACGGGCGTGCGCCAGCGGGTGTGAGGGGGCTCAAGCGCCGCAGCACTTTTTGAATTTTTTCCCGCTGCCGCAAGCGCACACGTCGTTGCGGCCCTGTGTGCTGCCTTTGCTCACCGGCGCGCTGCGGGGGCCCAAGGTGTGCCAGAGTTGGCGCAACTCGTAGACCGACCAAATCGCTTCACCGAACGCGTCCACGCGGGCTTGGCTCACGCTGGGTGGACCGTCTTCGCTGAACATGGACACGGTGGGCGCAGCTTTGTCGTCATCGGTCAGGGCCACGATGCGCTCGAGCGCCGTGTCGAGCCACTCAGCAGCCTCTTTGTCCCGCGGCGCGGCCCACTCTTCGGGCCAGTTTTCCACCACAAACATAAAACCCAACGCCCAGACCTGCCCAAACGAGGGCAGCTCTTGGCCGCGCATGGCGGCTTGGTCGGCTTCGGGCAGGCAGGCCACCGCACCGCGCACGTCCATGACCTCGGGGTGGTAGGCCGCGTCTTCGTCCAAGCGGTCGACGTTGGTGGCCAAGGCCTCCGTCACTTCGACCCAGCGGCGCTGCCACAGAGCCTCGAACTGTTGTTTTTGCTCATCATCGGCAAACGCAATGGCGTTTTCGCCGCCATCGCCCAAGAGAACCGGAAAGTATTCATCGGGCTCGATGGTGCGGCGGGAGCAAGCCAAGGCCGCCATCGCGCCTTCCAAGAATTCCCACTGGGGAATCTCCTCGTCGCGCTGGCGCATGTCGTCCAAGATGGCGTCGAGTTGGTCGAATTCGGGGTTGTCCATGGACAGCAAGGCGGCGGAGTCGGTCATGTTTCTTAAGGCAGATTGCGGATGACAAGGGTCGGGGCTTTGACGTTAAATCGGGGCCGCACTGAGTGTAGTCTGTCCCCTGTTTGTTTTTGGAGTGTCCATGCTCGATCGCCTCAACGCCTTGTACCCCGTGCGTTACACCGTCTTGCTGCTTTGCATCGGCTTGTCTTTGCTCAGCTTGTTCATCTTGGTGGCCACGGGCAACGGCGCCGCCGTGTTTGTTTTGAGTACCGCCTTGACGGTCTTGGGCATCCGTGACTTGCAACAGCGCAAAAGCGCCATTCGCCGCAACTACCCCATCATTGGCCACATGCGCTTCATGCTGGAGAAAATCCGCCCGGAGTTGCGCCAGTACTTTTTGGAAAGCGACACCGAGGCCACACCGTTCTCGCGCAGCCAGCGCACCTTGGCCTATTCGCGCGCCAAAGGCCAAACCGACAAACGCCCCTTCGGCACGCAACTCGACGTCCAAGCCCAAGGTCACGAATGGATCAACCACGCCATGGTGCCCAGTCGCGTGGCTTCATTTGATTTTCGGGTGCGTGTGGGCGGCCCCGATTGCCGCCAACCTTACGAGGCCAGCGTCTTCAACATCTCGGCCATGAGTTTTGGCGCGCTCTCGGCCAATGCCATCCAAGCCTTGAACGCGGGCGCACAGCGCGGCGGCTTTGCGCACGACACCGGAGAGGGCTCCATTTCACGCTGGCACCGGGTACACGGTGGCGACCTGATTTGGGAAATTGGTTCGGGCTATTTTGGTTGCCGCGACGCCGAGGGGCGCTTTGACGCGCAGGCGTTCCAAGTCAACGCCCGTGAGCCGCAGGTCAAGATGATCGAGATCAAGCTCAGCCAAGGCGCCAAACCGGGCCACGGTGGTGTCTTGCCTGGCTCCAAAGTCACCGAAGAAATCGCCGAGGCCCGGGGGGTGATGGTCGGTGAAGACTGCGTCTCCCCCGCTTCGCACAGCGCGTTTTCCACGCCGCGCGAACTCATGACCTTCATTGGACGCTTGCGCGAACTCAGCGACGGCAAACCCGTGGGCTTCAAGTTCTGTGTGGGCCACCCGTGGGAATGGTTTGCCTTGGTCAAGGCCATGCAAGACACCGGTATCACCCCCGACTTCATCGTGGTGGACGGCAGCGAAGGCGGCACGGGCGCAGCACCCCAAGAATTCACCGACCACGTCGGCACACCGCTGCAAGAAGGCCTGCGCTTGGTGCACAACACCTTGGTTGGGGTGGGCCTGCGCGATCGCATCGCCTTGGGGGCCTCGGGCAAGATCGTCAGCGCGTTCGACATCGCACGCGCCATGGCCTTGGGCGCCGACTGGTGCAACAGCGCACGTGGCTTCATGTTTGCCTTGGGCTGCATCCAGGCGCAGGCGTGTCACACCGGACACTGCCCCACCGGCGTGACCACCCAAGACCCGGTGCGCCAACAAGCGCTGGTCGTGCCCGACAAGACCACGCGGGTCTACAACTTCCACCACGAAACCCTGCAAGCCTTGCGCGAGTTGGTGGAAGCCGCGGGTTTGCAACACCCCCACGACATCACCGATCACCACATCGTGCGCCGCGTGAGCGACCACGAAGTGCGGCTGATGTCCAAGCTTTTGCCCGAAATGGCCCCAGGGGCTTTGCTCAGCGACCACGAGCACTTGGAGCCCGTTTTCCGCGCCTACTGGAAACGCTGCAGCAGCGAGAGCTTTGCCTTGTTGCCCGCTCAGGCCTGAGCGGCGTCGGGCCAACGTGGCAAGACCTCGGCGCCCAATCGCGCCAAGCGCTTGGCCATGCACAACACGGCCTTGTCTTTGCTGATCAAACGGGCTTGGTGCTCGGCGGCCAAGTCGATGAAGATTTGGTCGTCGGTGTCTTTGCAGGTGTAGGGCGCTTTGGGGGCGGGCGCCACGATGCTGACCGCTGCGTCCCACACCGCCAAGGCTTGATCGGCACTGCGGCCATCGGCGGCCAAACGCCGCGCCACCAAGGGGTAGCCCAAGACCCGTTGCAACTCATCGCGCATGGCGGCGGTGGCCAAACACCGCCACTCGCCTTGCGCCAAGGCTTGGCGCAAGGGCTCGATCGCTGGATCGGCAAACACACACAGGTCCAGCGCCACGTTGGTGTCGATCACCAAAAGCTTCATGGGCTCGGGGGTGGGTTCAGGCGGGCCGTGAGGTCAAAGCGGAACAAACGGCATTCGATGGGGCCGTTCCACATCGGCACGCGGCGCGAGGCTTTGAAGCGCATCTTGCCGGGCAAGCCCATGTCGGGCGTGAGCAACCAAGCGTTCCAGCCCGCGTAGTGGCTTTTCCAATGCGCGGCGAGTTGTTGGAAAAATTCGCTGCCATCACCGCCGTCGCTCATCTGTGCGCTCTCGCGGCCACCTTGGCGCGACTGGGCGCGCTCGCTGGCGTTTTGACCCGCAACACCGGCCGCGGCGATGCGCTCGCCGTAAGGCGGGTTGAGCAAGAGCACGCCCGGGCGATCGGTGGGGGGCAAGCGCTGCAAAGCGTCACCACCACGGAACTCCACCGCGTGCGCCACCCCGGCGCGCTCGGCGTTGCGTTGGGCAAAGTCAACCATGCGAAACGACACATCGCTGCCGTAGGCGATGGGCGCTCGCCCCTCGGGCCATGGGCGCTCGGCGGCTTGGGCCGCGTCGCGAAGGGCGCTCCACACATGGGGCTGGAAGGGCAGCATTTTTTCGAACGCAAACCGGCGCAACAAGCCCGGGGCGATGTTGAGCGCGGCCTGAGCCGCTTCGATCACCACCGTGCCGCTGCCGCAGCAAGGGTCGTAGAGTGCGGGCACTTCGTCGGGCAAGGGCTCGGCGCTGCCCGCGGGCAACCACTCGGTGGCCGCCACCATGGCCGCAGCCAAGGTTTCTTTGAGCGGCGCGTCGCCCTTGTCTTCGCGCCAACCACGCTTGAACAAAGGCTCGCCCGAGGTGTCGATGTAGAGCGTGAGCGTGTCGGTGGTCAGGTGGGCAAAAATCCGGATGTCGGGCCAGTGCGTGTCCACGCTGGGCCGCTCGCCGCGCTTGGCGCGAAAGCGGTCGCACACCGCGTCTTTGATCTTCAAAGCCGCGAAGTTCAGCGAGGTCAGCGGGCTGTGCTGCGCGGTGACCTCGACCTTGATGGTTTGTGCGGGAGAAAACCAAATCTCCCACGCGATCTCGCTGGCTGCGTTGTAGAGGTCTTGCTCGTTGCGGTAGCCGCCATGCGAGAGTTGCACCAACACGCGCTGCGCCAATCGGCTGTGCAAATTCAAGCGCATGGCGTCTCGCCAAGAGGCAATCACACCCACACCCCCGCGCGCCTTGAAGGCCACGGGTTCACCCACGATGGCCTGAACCTCGGCGGTCAAGGCTTCCTCGACGCCGGCGGCGCAAGGCAAAAACAACTTCAAACTGTTCACAAAGACTTTCTCAAATTGGCCGGCGCGATGCGCAAGGCCTCTCGGTATTTGGCCACGGTGCGGCGCGCGCACTCAATGCCTTGCTCTTTCAACAGGTCCGAGAGCTGGTTGTCGGAGAGTGGTTTTTTCGGGTTTTCGCTGGCGATGAATTGCTTGAGCAAGGCGCGCACCGCCGTGCTCGAGGCGTTGGCACCGGTCTCGGTGCCCAAGCCCGAACCAAAGAAATACTTCAATTCAAAGGTGCCGTGTGGCGTGGCCATGTACTTGGCCGTGGTCACGCGGCTGATGGTGGACTCGTGCAGCGCCAATTCGTCGGCGATTTCGCGCAAGACCAACGGGCGCATGGCGAGTTCACCGTGCATGAAGAAATTGCGCTGGCGCTCCACGATGGCGGTGGAGACACGAAGAATGGTGTCAAAGCGCTGTTGGATGTTTTTGATGAACCAGCGCGCTTCTTGCAAACGCTGTTGCATGCTGGCGTTGGCCGCCTCCGAGCTGCCGCCACGGCCTTGGCGCAAGGCATTGGCG
>JBFZCK010000053.1:0-3966 GCA_041307965.1 Burkholderiales bacterium
AAGGCAAAGACTGGACACCCCAGATCGCCAAAGAAACCGGCGCCAAAGCCGCTCACCCCAACGCCCGCTTCACCGTGGCCGCCACCAACAACCCCGCGCTGGACAGCGCTTGGGACGACCCCGCCGGCGTGCCGATCGACGCCTTCATCTTCGGTGGCCGCCGCTCCACCACCGTGCCGCTGGTGACCGAAGCGCGCAACTGGACCGAAGGTGTGTACATGGCCGCGACCATGGGCTCGGAGACCACCGCCGCCGCCTTTGGTGCCCAAGGTGTGGTGCGCCGCGACCCCTTCGCCATGCTGCCGTTTGCGGGCTACAACATGAGCGACTACTTCCAGCACTGGCTGGACTTGGGCGCCCAGCTGCAAGCCAGTGGCGCCCAGCTGCCCGGCATCTTCTGCGTGAACTGGTTCCGCAAAGACGCCAACGGCAAGTTCGTCTGGCCCGGCTTCGGTGAAAACATGCGCGTGCTGCAGTGGATGATCGGTCGCTTGGAAGGCCAAGCCCAAGGTCAAGAACACGCCATTGGTGTGACGCCCCGCTATGAGGACCTGCACTGGACCGGTCTGGACTTCACGGCCGAGCAATACCAAACCGTGACCTCCATCGACAAAGCCGCATGGAAAGACGAGTTGGCCTTGCACGAAGAGCTGTTCAAGCAATTGGCCCACCACCTGCCTACCGCCTTGGTGCAGACCAAAGCCGCCATCGAGCAGCGACTGGCCGCCTGAGGGTTTCGCCCGCGCCATGAAAAAAGCCCGCTCTCGAGCGGGCTTTTTCTTGATGCGCCGCTGGGCGCTGCGGCGTTCAGGCCTTGTGGTGGGCCATTTCCATCTGTGCTTTGGCGCGGTGGAATTCGGCCATCATGCGGGGGTCGCGTTGGGCCAAGACCATGAAACGGGCTTCGGCACGGGCTTCGGCACGGTCACGGGCCCAAGCGTCCAAAACGCGAACCAGTCGCTGAGACAGACGACGAGCTGCGCCCGAAAACACGGCCATACTGGCAAACACCACCGCCCACATGGCGACCCACGCCAAGAACAGGTGACCGTCGGCCCAGGTGCTGACCAACTGATCGGCCACCACCACCAAAGCGGCAACGGCAGCGGCGAGCAACATGCCAGCCAAGCCACGCGAGCGCTCGGTGTCCATGGGCTTTTTGGCCACGGGGGTTTTGAAGTCGGCCATGCTGGGGGCCGGTGCAGAATAGATGATGGACGGTGTCATTGGGATTCCCTTGAATACGTTTGTTTGTGCGAATGAATCGAATGTTAGGGTAAACACTATGTCTTGCCAAATTTATTTTGGCAATGTTATATATTCACGACAATTATGACAATTCGCAACTTTGGTAGTTTGGATCTCAACTTGCTCCGCGTCTTCGACGAGGTGATGGTTGAGCGAAGTCTCACCCGAGCTGGTCTGAGGTTGTCCATGACCCAGCCAGCCGTGAGCAACGCACTGAGACGTTTGAGAGAAACCATGGGCGATGACTTGTTTCGGCGCAACGGTTTTGGCGTCGAACCAACGGCCTACGCCGAAACGATATGGCCCACGGTACGTGATGCGCTGCAGCAATTGCGTGAAACCTTGAGCCCTGGCGTCTTTGATCCGAGCACCGACGAGCGTACTTTTGTGCTCACCATGGCCGATGTGACGGCCACCATGCTGATGCCCGGCCTGATGCGCTGGCTCACGGCCGAAGCCCCCCGTGTCAACATCCGCCTGCTGCCCCTGACCACCCGGGACCCGCGCGAGGCGCTGCAATCGGGCTCGGTCGAGCTGGCCATTGGTCACTTTCCCGGCGTCATGGCCGAGCTCACCGCCAACCACTTGCAAGAGACCGCTTCGCGGTTTTCACACCAGCGCCTGTACGAAAGCCGTTACGTGGTGGCCATGCGCCGCAACCACCCCTTGGCCGGTCAGGCCATCGCCTTGGCCGATTACTGCGCGGCGCAGCACCTCTTGGTCAACTTCTCGGGCCGGGCCCAAGGTTATGTGGACGAGGCCTTGGCCCAACAGGGCCTCGAGCGGCGCGTGAGCCTGACGGTCAACCAATTCTTCACCGCCGCGCGCGTGGTGGCCAACACCGACATGATCACCACCTTGCCGCGCCACTTCTTGCAAGCCAGTGGCATGGCCGAGGCCTTGTGGATCACCGAGCTGCCCTTGCCGGTGCCACCGGTGGTGGTGGATGCGCTGTGGAGCAAAAACCTCGACGCCCAACCCGCGCACCAATGGTTGCGCAGCGCCGTGCTTCAGGCCAGCGAACTCAACATGGCCGAGGTTTGAATGCGCATCCAACTGCTCAGCGACCTGCACCTCGAAGCCAACCCGGCGTTCGTGGCCACGGCCGACCCCGAAGCCGACCTGCTGGTTTTGGCGGGCGACATCGGCTCTTACCAAACCTTGTCCCATGGCGCTTGCATGGACGAGCCCGACTGGGGCCTGCGCCGGTTTTCACCACTGCCCGAATACGCGGCCTGGCCCGTGCCGGTGGTGTTTGTGCCGGGCAACCACGAATACGACGCACTGGACTGGGACCACACCCACGCTGAGCTGCGTGCGACCTGTGCGCGCTTGGGCATCCATTGGTTGGAGCGCGAGGTTTTGACGCTGGGGCCGGTGCGCCTGATCGGCACCACCTTGTGGAGCGACTTTGAGGCCGTGGGCCCGCGCGAAAAAGCCTTTCGGGCCGCCAATTTCTACCTCTCCAAAATGGGCGGTACCCGTCATGGCCAGCCCTTTGATGCGCAAGCCATGCGCGACGTGGCGCTGGACTGCCAAGACTGGTTGCGCCGCGCCCTGCACACGCCCTTCGAGGGCACCACCGTGGTCATCACGCACTTCGCGCCCACGCTGCACAGCGCCGACCCGCGCTACGGCCGCACGCCGGGCACGGCCGGTTTTTGCAACGCGATGGACGACTGTTTGCCCTTGGCCGATGTGTGGATGCACGGCCACTTGCATTGCCCACAAGACCAGCAGCTGGGCCGCTGCCACCTGATCACCAACCCACTGGGCTACGCGCACAAAGGCGAACAAGCCGCGTTTGCGCCGCAGCGCAGCTGGCGCGTCACACCGCTTTGAGCTGACCCTGCGCGGCGGCCTGCAAGGCGCGGCTGAGTTCGTCCAAGACCTCGGAGCCGAGGTTCCAACAATGCCAATACAGGTCCACATCCAAGCCGAACGCGGGCAAGGGGTTGACCAGCTCGCCGGCCTCGATGAGCTCGCGCACGCGCAGCTCGGGCACCACGCTCACGCCCCAGCCCTCGCGCACCGCGCGCAGCTGCCCTTCCACCGAGGGCACAAAGCGCTGCTTGAGCGACAAGCGGCTCAAGCCAAACGCTTGCTCCACAAAACCGTGTTGCAGCAGGTCTTTGCGGTTGAAGGCCACAAACGGAATTTGGTGGAAGTTGTGTGGCGTCAAACCTTGGGGCAGGTGCTCGGCGGCGAAGTCGGGCGAAGCCACCACCACGTAGCGCATCGCGCCCAAGGCTTGCATGCGGCAGCCGCGCAAGGCGTGGCTCAGTGAGGTCACGCAACCCATGACCTGGCCTTCGCGCAGCCACTCGTGGGTGAACTCTTGGTCGTCGGTGATGATTTCCAAAGGCAGGCCTTGTCGCACCAAGGCGCTGAGCGCGGGCAAGGCCCAGGTGGCCAAGCTGTCGGCGTTGATGGCCACCGATACGCGCTCTTCGTGGCGGCCTTGGCCGTTGGTGCTCGGAGCGAGCTCCTTGAGGTCTTTGTCGAGGTCGGCGCGCAAGAGCCGCATCATCTTGGCGTGTTTGAGCAGCAACTGGCCCGCGGCGGTCGGCTTGATGGGGCGGCTGCGCACCACCAAGACCGTGCCCACCTGCGCTTCCAGCGCCCGCAGGCGCTGCGAGACGGCCGATTGGGTGATCGACAAACGTTGCGCGGCGCGCTCAAAACCACCCTCTTCCAAGATGGCGGCCAAACACTCCA
>JBFZCK010000054.1:0-6970 GCA_041307965.1 Burkholderiales bacterium
TCGGTGCGTTACCTGGCCGAAGCCATGGGCCCCAAAGGCACGCGCGTCAACGGCATCAGCGCCGGCCCCATCAAGACCTTGGCCGCCAGCGGCATCAAGGACTTCGGTAAGTTGCTCGGCAACATGGCCTCCATCTCGCCCCTGCGCCGCAACGTGACCATTGAAGACGTGGGCAACGTGGCCGCGTTCATGATGTCCGACCTGGCCTCGGGCGTGACCGCGGAGATCACCTACGTCGACGGCGGCTTCAGCCAAACCGCCGGCCTGAGCGAAGCCTCGCTGTAAGGCCTCACAGGCTTGTGGCCCGCCACCGACGCGGGTGTGACAAAGCCTCGGCCCATGGGCCGCCCAGACCCGCCCTCACCCGGCGGGTCTTTGTTTTGGGGCCTGCCATTGGCAGACTGGTGCTCAACACCCGGAGGCCCCATGAACCACCAGCCCCAACGCCGACAAATCCTGTGCGCCGCCCTGCTCCCCTGGGCTTGGCCGATGCAAGCCAACCCCCAGACCAGCACCGAGGCCGCGCCCGGCCTCATGCGCGCCAGCCCATACCACCCGGGCATCGACGTGGCCGCGCATTGGGTCAGCGAAAAACTCGACGGCGTTCGCGCCCGCTGGCGCGACGGCCAGTTGATCACCCGCAGCGGCTGGTTGGTGAACGCACCGGCGGCGTTCATGCACGGCTGGCCCGAGGTCGAACTCGATGGCGAGCTGTGGGCGGGTCGTGGCCGCTTTGAGCAGACCTCGGCCACGGTGCGCCGATACGCCGGCAACGACACCGACTGGCACACCCTGCGCTTCATGGTGTTTGATCTGCCCGGTCACCCTGGCGCGTTCAGCGACCGATGGTTGGCCTTGCAAAGCTTGGCAAACGCCTTCGCCAGCCCGACTTGGGGTTTGGTGGCGCAAACGCGCTTGGCCAACGCTGCCGAGCTACAAGCGCATTTGGCGCAAGTGGTGGCCGAAGGCGGCGAAGGGTTGATGCTGAACCACGGCGCAGGCCACTACCGCAGCGGCCCGAGCCCGCACCTGCTCAAGCTCAAACCACAAGCGGATGCCGAAGCGCTGGTCTTGGGGCACGAGCCCGGGCAAGGGGCGTTCACCGGTATGGTCGGTGCGCTGCGCGTGCAAACGCCCGAGGGCTTGGTGTTCCGTTTGGGCTCAGGCCTGAGCCTAGCCGAGCGCCAAACGCCACCGGCGATCGGCAGCTGGGTGACATACCGTTACCGCGGCCACCACGCCAGCGGCGTGCCGCGTTTTGCCACGTTTTGGCGCGTGCGCCCCAGCGAGTGAGCGCCGCCGATCAGGCCTTGACGCAGTCGGCGAAGTAGCTCTTGCGGCCTTCGTCGTCCACGATTTCCACCAAGCCGTGAATGTCGGTCTCAAAACCGGGGCAGCGGCCGTTGAACTCTCGGGCGAACTTGAGGTAGTCCACGATTTTCTTGTTGAACACCTCACCGGGGATCAACAAAGGAATGCCCGGTGGATACGGCGTGACCAAGCTGGTGGTGATGCGGCCTTCGAGTTCGTCGATCGGCACGCGCTCGGTGGTGCGCTGCGCGATGTGCGCAAACGCGTCCGATGGCTTCATGACCGGCATCAGGTCGCTCAGGTACATCTCGGTGGTCAGGCGCGCGATGTCATATTGCGCATAGAGCGCGTGCACGTGTTGGCACAAATCGCGCAAACCCATTTTTTCGTAGCGCGGGTGCTTTTGGCAGAACTCGGGCAGGATGCGCCACATCGGTTGGTTGCGGTCGTAGTCGTCCTTGAACTGCTGCAGCGCGGTGAGCAAGGTGTTCCAGCGGCCCTTGGTGATGCCAATGGTGAACATGATGAAGAAGCTGTAGTGGCCGGTCTTCTCGACCACCACACCGTGTTCGGCCAAGAACTTGGTGACGATGGACGCCGGAATACCGGTCTCGGCAAAGTCGCCCTTGAGGTTCAGGCCCGGCGTGACGATGGTCGCCTTGATCGGGTCGAGCATGTTGAAGTCCGGGGCCATGTCGCCAAAGCCGTGCCAGTCTTTTTCGGTGCGCACCGGGGCGTTGGGGCGTGGCGGCTTGTCGTTGAGCACCCAGTCGCTGGGCTCGCCCACGCCCTCTTCGCACAACTCGTCGGGGCCCCAGACCTTGAACCACCAGTCGTCGTCGCCGAACTCGTCGTCGACCTTGCGCATGGCACGGCGAAAGTCCAGCGCTTCCAAAATGCTCTCTTCCACCAAGGCACGGCCACCGGGCGGCTCCATCATGGCCGCGGCCACGTCGCAGCTGGCGATGATGGCGTATTGCGGGCTGGTGCTGGTGTGCATCAGGTAGGCCTCGTTGAAGAGGTGGCGGTCGAGCTTGACGTTTTGGGAGTCCTGCACGAGTACGTGGCTGGCCTGGCTGATGCCGGCGAGCAGCTTGTGGATGGACTGCGTGGCGTAGACCACCGACTCTTGTGGGCGTTCGCGCTTTTTGCCCATGGCATGGAAGTGCCCGTAAAAGCTGTGGAAGGCCGCGTGCGGCAACCAAGCTTCGTCGAAGTGCAGGTTGGCCACATAACCGTCGAGCATCTGCTTGATGGTCTCGGTGTTGTAGAGCACGCCGTCGTAGGTGGACTGCGTGAGCGTGAGCACACGCGGCTTCACGGCTTTGGCATCCACGCCCGCGAGCAAAGGGTTGGCGCGGATTTTGTCTTGGATCGACTCGATGGTGAATTCGCTCTGCGGAATCGGGCCGATGATGCCGAAGTGGTTGCGCGTGGGCTTCAAGAACACGGGAATGGCCCCGGTCATGATGATGCTGTGCAAGATGGACTTGTGGCAGTTGCGGTCCACCACCACCACGTCGCCCGGCGCCACCGTGTGGTGCCACACCATCTTGTTGGAGGTGCTGGTGCCGTTGGTCACGAAGAAGCAGTGGTCGGCATTAAAAATGCGCGCGGCGTTGCGCTCGGACGCACCGATCGCGCCGTTGTGGTCGAGCAGCTGGCCGAGCTCTTCCACCGCGTTGCACACGTCGGCGCGCAACATGTTCTCGCCATAAAACTGGTGGTACATCTGGCCGATGGGGCTCTTCAAGAACGCCACGCCACCCGAGTGGCCGGGGCAGTGCCAAGAGAACGAGCCGTCTTCGGCGTAATCGAGCAAGGCCTTAAAAAACGGCGGTTGGATGCCTTCGAGGTAGCTCTTGGCTTCGCGGATGATGTGGCGCGCCACGAACTCGGGCGTGTCCTCGAACATGTGGATAAAGCCGTGCAGCTCGCGCAAGATGTCGTTGGGCAAGTGGCGGCTGGTTTTGGTTTCGCCGTGGATGTAGATCGGCACTTCGGCGTTTTTGCGGCGCACCTCGGTGATGAAGTGGCGCAGGTTGAGCACGGCCGGGTCCAAATCGGGGCCGGGTGTGAACTCTTCGTCGTCGATCGACAAGATGAACGCACTGGCGCGGCTTTGCTGCTGCGCGAACTGGCTCAGGTCGCCGTAGCTCGTCACCCCCAAGACCTCAAAGCCCTCGGTCTCCATGGCTTGGGCCAAGGCGCGGATGCCCAAGCCCGAGGTGTTTTCCGAGCGAAAGTCTTCGTCGATGATGACGATGGGGAAGCGAAATTTCATGGCGATCTCCCAGCCCTGCGCCCTGCGCAGAACCGAACAAACAAAGGTGACAAAAACAGCGACAGCGCGAAGTGTACGTAAAACCTGTGACACCCCCGCAAACCCAACGAATCGGGGGCACAATGAAGACACGCTTTTTCGGAGGAAACACAATGACAGACGCAACCATTTGGTGGCTCTTGGCCGGTGGCTTGGTGGCCGTGGAGTTGATGGTGGGCAGTTTTTACCTGCTCATGTTGGCGCTGGGCTTGGCCGCAGCGGCCTTGGCTGCACACGCCGGCATGAACATTGCGGGTCAATACACCGTGGCCGCGGTGGTCGGCAGTGCCGCGGTCGTTGCCTTGTACCTGGTCAAACGCCGCCGCCCCGAAGACCCGTCCGTGCGCAGCCTGCGCAGCGTCAACTTGGACGTGGGCGAAACCATCCAGGTCGACGCTTGGCTGGCCGACGGCACCGCCAGCGTTCAATACCGCGGCGCGCAATGGACCGCCGTGTTGGCCGAACAACAAAACACACAAGCCGGCTTGCACCGCATCACCGAGCTCAAGGGGAACCGATTGGTCCTTGAGAAGATCTGACACACACGAAACACAACCCCAGGGAACAAACACATGGAACTCGCCGTCCTTCTATTCGTCATCGCCGCCATCTTCATCACCCGCTCCGTCAAAGTGGTGCCCCAACAAAGCGCTTGGGTCATTGAGCGACTGGGCAAATACAACAGCACCCTGCCCCCGGGCCTGAACTTCCTGGTGCCCTTCGTCGACAAAGTGGCTTACAAGCACAGCCTCAAGGAAATCCCGCTCGACGTGCCCAGCCAAGTCTGCATCACGCGCGACAACACGCAGCTGCAGGTCGATGGCATCTTGTACTTCCAAGTCACCGACCCCATGCGCGCGAGCTACGGCTCGTCCAACTACATCATGGCCGTCACACAACTGGCGCAAACCTCCTTGCGCTCGGTGATCGGCAAACTCGAACTGGACAAAACCTTTGAAGAGCGCGACATCATCAACGCCCAAGTGGTCAACGCCATCGACGAAGCCGCCATGAACTGGGGCGTCAAAGTGCTGCGTTACGAAATCAAAGACCTCACGCCACCCAAAGAAATTTTGCTGGCCATGCAAGCGCAGATCACCGCCGAGCGCGAAAAACGCGCCCTGATCGCCGCCTCCGAAGGTCGCCGCCAAGAGCAGATCAACATCGCCACCGGTGAGCGCGAAGCCTTCATCGCCCGCTCCGAGGGAGAAAAACAAGCCGCCATCAACGGCGCCCAAGGCGAAGCGCTGGCCATCACCGAAGTGGCCAACGCCACCGCCTCGGCCATCGAGCGCATCGCCGCCGCCATCCGCCAACCCGGTGGCCAAGAGGCCGTGCAACTCAAGGTGGCCGAGCGCGCGGTCGACGCGTACAGCAAAGTGGCCGCCGACTCCACCACCACCCTCATCGTGCCGGGCAACATGAGCGAAGTCTCGGGACTGATCGCCTCGGCCATGAAAATGGTCAACGTCGGCAAAAGCGCCTAAAAACCCGCGCCCGGCCCTGCTACAATCGTGGGCTTCACGGAGCGGTGGATGAGTGGTTTAAGTCGCACGCCTGGAAAGCGTGTGTGGGTTAATAGCCCACCGCGGGTTCGAATCCCGCCTGCTCCGCCAGAAAAACAAAAAAGCGCCTTCGGGCGCTTTTTTCATGGCTGAGCGCAACAGCCATGCGCAAACCCATGCGAGCGCCTTTTTTGCATCTCTGGATCGTTTTTCTGCCATGGCCATGAAAACCCGTTTGTTGATCGCCTGCGCCCTGCCCGAAGAGCTGGGCACCGAGCCGCTGCCCGGCGACACCCCCGTGGTGTGGACGGGGGTGGGCAAGGTCAACACGGCCATTGCCGTGACACGTGCGATTGCGCGCCACCAACCCGATGTGGTGCTGAACTTTGGCACGGCGGGCCGGGTGTCGGCCCACGTCAGCGGTTTGGTGGAGGTCTCGCGCGTGATCCAGCGCGACATGCTGGCCGAGCCCTTGGCACCACGCGGCCACACACCGTTTGACACCACACCACCCGCCTTGCTGAGCACCTCAAGCACGGGCGTGACCTGCGCCAGCGGCGACAGCTTTGTGAGTGCGCACGACCCTTGGCTGGTCGATCAGGGCGTGGACATCGTCGAGATGGAGTTGTTTGCCTTGGCCATGGCGTGCCACCAGCACGGCGTGGACTGGCAGGCGATGAAGTACATCACCGATGACGCGGATTCGACGGCTGCCCAAGACTGGAGCAGCCAAGTGCGCCAAGGCCGCCTGCTGTTTCGGCAGTGGCTGGCGCAGCGCCTGGGCGTGTCGGCTTAAGACACGCCCAAGGCGTCGACCGCGCCAGCGCAGGCAAAGTCCAGCACGGTGATGCCGCCGGCGTCGTAGGTTCGCCAGCGCACCGTGGCGTGGCCGTGGTTCAAGGCCAGTTCGGGGTGGTGGTCTTCGCGGTGGGCGATCCAGGCCACGGCGTTGGCAAAGGCCATGGTTTCGTGGAAGTTGGGGAACACGAAGCGCTTTTCCAACGCACCGTCGATCAAGCGCCAGCCGATGGCGGCGTCGCCGTTGAGTTGGGTGAGTTGGGTGACCACCGCGGTGGCGGACAGGGCTTGGGGGCGGGGTGTGGGGCTGTTCATGATGTCAGCTTAACCCGAGGGCCGATGTTGGTGTGCGTGTGGTGCCATACTGCGGCGCTACCGTTTTGGCTGGAGTTGGCACATGCATCACATCCCCCGCGCACCGCTGTTGTTGGGCTTGGCTGGTTTGGCCCCCTTTGTTTGGGGCGCGCTGACCTTGTGGTCGGCCCCGTTGTTGGACTGGAGCACGCTGCATTTGGGCGCGCGTTTGAGCGGCCCTTACGTGGGGTTGGCCTATGGCGTGGTGATTTTGTCGTTCATGTCGGGCGTGCTGTGGGGTTTTGCCACGCGGGCCACGGGCAGCTTTGTGCCTTGGGCATATGGCTTGTCGGTGCTGCCCGCCCTGTGGGCGTTTTTCATGAGCGGCATGGGACCCACGGGCTCGGCGCTGAACCTGATCGCGGGGTTCGTCGGCTTGCTGGGTCTGGACGCTTTGTATTGGCGCCAAGGTCTGACGCCACCGTGGTGGATGCGCTTGCGCGTTTTGCTGACGGCCGTTGTGGTGCTTTGCTTGGGCGCGGTGGTGGTGGGCTGAACGAAAAAAAAGCACCGGGTGTGACCACCAGGTGCTTTTTGATCTACCGTGTTTGGTAGGCGCGACTAGATTCGAACTAGCGACCCCCACCATGTCAAGGTGGTGCTCTAACCAACTGAGCTACGCGCCTAAAAATCGATTAATTCGAAGCCTCGCAGTATACCTTATTTTCGGCGCACATCG
>JBFZCK010000055.1:0-6193 GCA_041307965.1 Burkholderiales bacterium
CGCACGGCCGGACCCTTGCTGCTGTTGAGGATGCGGAATTGGATGCCACCTTCGTCGGTGGCCAAGGCCATGGCGCCGCCCAAAGCGTCGACTTCTTTGACCAAATGGCCTTTGCCAATGCCGCCGATGGACGGGTTGCAGCTCATTTGGCCCAAGGTCTCAATGTTGTGCGTTAACAACAAAGTACGACAGCCCATGCGGGCCGATGCCAGCGCCGCCTCGGTGCCAGCATGACCGCCACCAACGACGATCACATCAAATTCTTCGGGATACAACATGAGCTAAGCGGGCCTGGCCCGTCCAAAGTGGGCGCAACCCGCGCCGGGGAGGCCAGTGACGGCCCTGTGCACAAAGCAAGGTGCAGCGCGGTATTTTAGCGGCGAGGCCCCAAGCGCGGGGGCAAGGGCACAATGCGGCATGAGTTTCGAATGTCGCCCCCACTGCGCGGCCTGCTGCATTGCCCCGTCCATCAGCAGCCCCATGCCAGGCCTACCCCACGGCAAACCCGCGGGCATGCCCTGCCCACACCTGACCTCAGAGCGACGTTGTGCGCTCTTCGGACAGCCGGAGCGCCCCGCCGTTTGCGGCTCATTGCAACCCCACGAAACGATGTGCCGCAGCGACGCAACATCGGCCTTACACTGGCTTGGCGAACTGGAACGCCTCACCCAACCCAGTGCGGCTTGACGGATGTCAAGCCAACACAGCACCAATGGGTGTCCAATGATTTTTTAACCTGGGAGTATTCACATGAACAAAAACGTCGGCGGTCTTGACCGCACCATCCGCATCGTTGTGGGCTTGGCTTTGATCGCCGCGGCCGCCACCGGCACCATTGGCCTGTGGGGTTGGGTTGGCGTGGTGCCCTTGCTGACCGGTGCCATGGGCTGGTGCCCACCCTACGCCTTGTTGGGCTTGAACACCTGCTCGGTCAAAAAAGCCGATTGAGTGTGCCGCTGGACGCTCGCCATGCCAGCCGCATGGCGGGTGTTCAGTAAATGGATGGCTCGCCTTCGGGGCGGGTCTTGAAGCGGCGGTGTGGCCAGTAATACTGCGCCGGCATCTCGCGGATGTAGCCTTCCAAACGGGCGTTCATTTCGCGCACGTCCTGTTCTTCGTTGCCCGTTGGGTAGTTCTCCCACACCGGCAACAAACGCACCGCATACCCACCCCAAGTCACGCGGGTGAGGATGGTCATGACCGGAGCCTCTCCCATGGCAGACAAACGGGGCAAAGCGGGCACGGTGGCCGCATCCACGCCAAAAAAAGGACTGAACACCGATTGGTGACGGCCCAAATCCATGTCGGGCGAAAAGTGCAACAGGCCACCGTGGCGCAACGCCTTGAGCAAGGGTCGCACACCTTGGTGTCTCGGGGCCAAAGCCGCCCCAAAACGCATACGACCGCGGTTCATCCAGCGCTCAAGCCACGCTTTGCGCTGACGCGAGTAACTCACGGTCCATGGGCGTTTGACTCGGCTGCTCAACCACAGACCGCCGACGTCCAAGCCCATGAAGTGCGGGACAAAAACCACCCGCGACTCTGAACCGTCCAACCACGTCAAATCACCATCGAATCGGATTCGGCGGTCCAAGGTGGACAGCGGTGCGTGCCACAACCAGAAGCGGTCCAACAAGGTGCAACCGAACAAAACAAAGTTGATCAACATCCACCACAGTCGAACCACGGCTGAACGTTCAGGAAAACACAGGGCCAAATTGCGCCAAGCCACGCGTCGGCGTTGACCCGCGAACACGAGCAAGCCCAGGCCCAGCAGCAAGCCCAAGAAGCGAAACAGCCACAAGGGCAATAAGGCAAACACCAGCATCAAATAACGGTGGCCCAAGGCCAAATGAGATGGCCCATTATCGCAAAGCGCTGACGCTCACACGGGGCTGTCGATGCGGATCCACGTGGTCTTGGTCTCAGAGTACTTGTCAAACGCGTGCAGCGACTTGTCGCGCCCCACCCCGCTTTGTTTGAAGCCTCCGAAAGGCACGGTGATGTCGTCCTCGTCGTACTGGTTCACGTGCACCGTACCGGCGCGCAAAGCACGGGCCACACCGTGCGCCTTGTTCAGGTCGCGCGTCCACACACCGGCTTGCAAACCGTATTCGCTGGCGTTGGCTTGGCGCACCACCTCAGCGGTATCGGTGAAGCTCAGCACGGACAACACCGGTCCAAAAATTTCTTCGCGGGCAATCGTCATCGACGGCGTCACGCCATCGAACACCGTGGGCTGCACATAACAACCACCGGCCACGGGTTGCACCCGCTGGCCACCAGCGACCAAACGCGCGCCTTCGGACTCGCCCAAGCCGATGTAGCGCATCACGTTGTTGAGTTGAACCTCATCAACGATGGCACCCATCACGGTCGAGGCGTCCAAAGGGTTGGCCGGTTGGTAGTTGGGCACCAAGGCCAAGGCGCGCTCCATGAACGCGTCTTTGATCGAGGCCTCGACGAACAAGCGCGAGGGCGCATTACAGCTCTCGCCTTGGTTGAAGAAGATGCTGCCCACCGCGGCTTGCACCGCACGGTCCAAGTCGGGACAGTCGGCGAAGACGATGTTGGGCGACTTGCCACCCAACTCGGTCCACGCGCGCTTGAGGTTGCTCTGGCCGGCCATGACGTGGATCTGTTTGCCCACTCGGGTCGAACCAGTGAACGCGATGCAGTCCACGTCCATGTGCAAAGCCAAGGGCGAACCAGCCTCGGGCCCGTACCCAGGCACCACATTGAACACGCCCGCCGGGATGCCCGCCTTCAAAGCCAGTTCGGCCAAGCGCAAGGCGGTGAGGGGCGATTTCTCGCTGGGCTTCAAGACCACCGAGTTGCCGGCGGCCAAGGCGGGTGCAATTTTCCAAGCCGCCATGATCAGCGGGTAGTTCCACGGCACGATCACGCCCACCACGCCCACGGGCTCACGGGTGATGAGCGCCAAAGCCGTGCTGGCCGTGGGTGCGATCTCGTCGTACACCTTGTCGATGGCCTCACCGTACCAACGGATGCAGTTGGCCGCGCTGTTGACGTCCACCGCGCGGGCGTACTTCAAAGGCTTGCCCATGTCCAAGGTTTCGGTCAGCGCCAACTCATCGGCGTGGTCGATCAACTCTTGGGCGAAGCGGATCATCACGCGCTTGCGTTGCGCAGGCGCCAAGCCGGACCAGCGGCGGTCCTCAAAGGCTTGACGGCCGGCGACCACCGCCGCATCAATGTCGGCCACACCACAGCGCGCCACCGCGCCCAAAGAGCGGCCATCCACTGGCGAGAGGTTGTCAAAGGTTTGCCCATCGCGGGCGCCGACGCGTTCACCGTTGATGAAGGCGCGGCCGTCGTATGTGTGGCTTGTCATGTGAAGGTCCTGTTGGCGTTGTGTGTTTCATGCGCGCATCGCGCGGGGCTGCGTCACTGACGTGCAGCGGCGGCCATCTCACGTTCGCGGCGGCGTGTGCTGCGCGCCACCCACACGCTGTAGCTGATGATGACGATGGTCACCGTCACGATGAGCAAGGTGGCGGCGGCGTAAATCGTGGGGTTGATGCCGCGGCGCGCATAACCAAAAATCACCTGAGGCAAGGTGTTCACGCCGGGGCCAGACAAGAACTCCGAAATCACCACATCGTCGAACGACAAAGTGAAAGACAACAAAAACGCGGCCAAGATGGCTTGGAAAATGTTGGGCAAGGTGATCAAGAAAAACACCTGGTGCGGCCGTGCACCCAAATCCATGGCGGCCTCTTCAATCGATCGGTCCATCTCCAACAAACGCGACTGGATCACCACCATGGCGTAGGCCATGCCCAGCAAGCTGTGCCCCAAGATGATGGTCAACATACCGCGCTCAGGCCAACCAAACACGTTTTGTGCGCCCACCATCAACAGCAGCAAGGACAAACCAATCACCACCTCGGGCATCACCAAAGGCGCGTTGACCATGCCCGAAAACACCGTGCGGCCAAAGAAGACGCGGTAACGCACCAGCACAAACGCAGCCAAGGTACCCAAGATCGCCGACATCACACCCGTGATGGCCGCGACCTTGATCGACAACCAAAAGCCGTCCACGATCTTGGTGTCGCGCGTCAAGGCCTCGTACCAGCGCCAAGAAAAGCCGGTGAACATCGCGTCTTGGCGTGTGCTGTTGAACGAGAACACCACCATGAACATCAGGGGCAGGTAGAGAAACAAAAAGATCGCTACCAGCCAGAACTTGCCGAAGTGTTTTTCAAAAAAGGCTTGCATGTCGTGTGCTCCAGGCGGGGGCCGTCATTCTTTGTTGCGGTAGTAGAAGGCCAGCGGCACAACAATCAAACCGATCATCACCACCGCCAAGGCCGTGGCGCGGGGCCAGTTGTTGCTGGTGAACATCTCGTCCCACACGACGCGGCCGATCATGATGTTCTCCGGACCACCCAAAAGCGAGGGAATCACGAACTCGCCCACCGAGGGGATGAACACCAACATGAAGCCCGCGATGATGCCGGCTTTGGACAGCGGCACCGTGATGAGCCAAAAGGCTTTGAAGGGCGAGGCCCCCAGGTCGTAAGCCGCCTCGAGCAAACGGAAGTCCATCTTCACCAAATTGGCGTACAGCGGCAGCACCATAAAAGGCAAATACACATAAACCATGCCCACCAACAAAGACACGTCGGTGTAGAGCATCTGGATCGGCTCGCTAATCAAACCCAAGGCCATGAAGACTTGGTTGAGCACACCTTGATCGGCCAAGATGCCCTTCCACGCGTAAACGCGCAGCAAAAACGATGTCCAAAACGGCAGCATCACCATCATCAACAGCGCGGGTCGCACGCTGGCTGGCGAACGCGCAATGAAGTAGGCAAACGGATAACCCAAGAACAAGCACAGCACCGCCGTGCACAAGGCGTACCAAATCGAGCGCAAATACGCTTCGATGTAA
This sequence comes from Burkholderiales bacterium, assembly GCA_041307965.1. GTDB lineage: Bacteria > Pseudomonadota > Gammaproteobacteria > Burkholderiales > Burkholderiaceae_C > Hydrogenophaga. The sequence continues at coordinate 4,922 of JBFZCK010000055.1, forward strand.
ATGGTCTGCAGCCAAACCCCCTCATCGGACTTGAAGATGGAGGTGTAGTTCTCGTATTTGAGCGACAGCAAACCGGTCTCGGCATCCCAAATCGGTTTGAAGGGGTGGATGCTCTCACCCATGTCCACAAAGCTGATGTAGAGCAGGATGAGAAACGGCAGGAAGAAAAACACGAACAGCCACACATAGGGCACGCCAATGACGAAGCGTTTGCCGGGCATGGAAATGGGATTGCTCACCATAGGCTCCTTGGGCGTCAGTCGCGCAACACGACGGCAGCGCTGTCGCTCCACCAGAAGAACACCGTGTCCTCCCAAGTGATATCAGACAACTCGTGGCGCGAGGTGTTGGCTTCCGTGATCTTCACCTTGCTGCCATCGCTGGCCTTGACGATGTACGTGTTGTAGGAGCCGAAATACGCGATTTCTTTGACCTGGCCGGTAAAGACGTTGATGTTCGCATCGGGGCGTGTTTTGCTGATCTCGATTTTCTCGGGACGCACCGCCAGGGTCACCGGCATGTTCACCGTGCCACTCACGCCGTGGCCCACGTGCATCTCACCCAAATTCGTGGTGACCACACAGTGATCGGACTCGTCCACACTGATCTTGCCGCTGAACAGGTTCACGTTGCCGATGAAATCGGCCACAAACTTGTTGCGCGGATGTTCGTAAATCTCTTCGGGGGTGCCGACCTGCAGCACACGGCCCTTGCTCATGACGGCAATGCGACTGGCCATGGTCATGGCCTCTTCTTGGTCGTGGGTGACCATCACCACCGTCACGCCCACTTTTTCAATGATGTTGACCAGTTCGAACTGGGTTTGTTCGCGCAGCTTTTTGTCCAGTGCGCCCAAGGGTTCGTCGAGCAACAAGAGCTTGGGCCTTTTCGCCAAGCTGCGGGCCAAGGCCACGCGCTGCTGCTGACCACCCGAGAGCTGGTGCGGCTTGCGTTTGGCGTAAGGCGTGAGTTGCACCAAGGCCAGCATCTCGTCCGTGCGTTTTTGAATTTCGTCTTTGGGCAAGCCTTCGCGCTTGAGGCCAAAGGCGACGTTCTCCCAAATGTTGAGGTGGGGAAACAGCGCATACGACTGGAACATCATGTTGACCGGGCGGTCGTAGGGCGCCATGGCCGCCACGTCTTGACCACCGAGCAAGATGCGCCCCGACGTGGGCTTCTCAAAGCCCGCGAGCATGCGCAGCAAGGTCGACTTGCCACAACCCGAACTGCCCAGCAGCGCGAAGATTTCGCCCTTGCCGATCGACAGAGAAA
>JBFZCK010000056.1:0-3515 GCA_041307965.1 Burkholderiales bacterium
GCAGGTCTTTCTTAAAAATCGTTCAGGCTTGATCGAACCAACGGCGCAGCTGAATCAAGCGCGCTTGACGCAAGTCCGGGACCACGCGCCAGGCGGCGCGAAAGTCGTGGTGTTCGGTGAAGGGGTTGGGGGTGATGACGGTTTTCAAAGCCGCGGCGTTGGCGGCGCGCAAGCCGTTGGACGAATCTTCAAACGCCACGCATTCGCTGGCCTCAAAGCCCATGTCGCTCAGCACCTGTCGGTACACCTGAGGGTCGGGTTTTTTGATCGGCGAAGACGAGGCATCGCCCACCGCCAAGAAATGGGCGCGCCAATCGGGACCGATGGCGGCCGACAGCAAAGCGGCGATGTTGGCCGGCGAGGTCGTGGTGGCGATGGCCAATTGCAGGCCCTGCTCGCGGGCTTCTTGCATCAAAGCCAACACGCCGGGGCGCAAATGAACTTCACCGTTGCGCACGGCGGCTTCGTAGAACGCGGTTTTGACCAAATGCAAGCGGTCAATGGTGTCGTTCACCGCGCCGCCCTGCACTTCCTTCATGTTGGGCTCCACTTGGCGCCAGTGGTGCAGCATGCGCTCTTTGCCGCCCGAAATGTTAAGCAATTCGGTGTACTCGGCCTCACTCCAGTGCCAGTCCAAGCCTTCCTGGGCAAAGGCCTGGTTAAAGGCTTTGAGGTGCGCGTGCTCGGTATCGGCCAAGGTGCCGTCCACATCAAAAATCAAAGCCTTGAGCATCGCCATCTCCTACAAAAAAACCACACCACTTTCGCGGCCATGGGGTCACTATAAGAAATGGCTTAAATAAGGTAAATTCACGATTACTTGATAATGAGTTAAGGTTTAACTGAATGAAGAACGCCACCTTCCGTCAGCTTAGGGTTTTCACTGAAGTCGCCAAACACCTCAGTTTTGCCCGTGCGGCCTTGGCGGTCGAACAGCGGCAAGCCCACATGGCCTTCCAACTCTTTGACTTGCATGGTCACCGCGGGCGGGGTGAGGTGCAAAGCCTCGGCCGCACGGGCAAAACTGAGGTGTTTGGCGACCTCAGTGAAAACCCTAAGTTGGCGGAAAGTGGCGTTCTTCATTCAGCAATACCTTAACTCAATGGCAAGTAATCTTGAATTTACCTTATTTAAGCCATTTCTTATAGTGACCCCATGGCCGCGAAAGTGGTGTGGTTTTTTTGCAGGAGATGGCGATGCTCAAGGCTTTGATTTTTGATGTGGACGGCACCTTGGCCGACACCGAGCACGCGCACCTGCAGGCCTTTAACCAAGCTTTTGTCCAAGAGGGTTTGGACTGGCATTGGACCGAAGCGCAGTACACCGAATTGCTTCACATCTCCGGTGGCAAAGAACGCATGTTGCACCACTGGCGCCAAGTGGAGCCGAACATGAAGGAAGTGCAGGGCGGTGCGGTGAACGACACCATTGAGCGCTTGCATTTGGTCAAAACGGCTTTTTACGAAGCCGCGGTGCGCGCCGGTCAGGTCCATTTGCGCCCCGGCGTCTTGGCCTTGATGAACGAGGCCCGTGAGCAAGGTCTGCAACTGGCCATCGCCACCACCACCTCGCCGGCCAACATCGCCGCCTTGCTGCACGCGGCCATTGGTCCCGACTGGCGCACCCATTTTTTGGCCGTCGGCGATGCTTCGTCAGCGCCGATCAAAAAGCCCGACCCCCAGGTCTACCTGCAGGTCTTGCGCGACATGGGCTTTGCGCCCGATGAGTGCGTGGCTTTTGAAGATTCGTCCAATGGTTTGCAAGCGGCCAATGCCGCGGGCCTCAAAACCATCGTGACCCCCAACCCCTTCACCGAACACCACGACTTCCGCGCCGCTTGGCGCGTGGTGCCGGACTTGCGCCATGTGCGCATGGTCCAGCTGCGCCGCTGGTTCGAGCAGGCCTGACCCTTTCTCCCACTCCCTCCCGATCGAAAGAACCCCATGAGCGCCATCCGCATTGCCCCCTCCATTTTGTCGGCCGACTTTGCCCGTTTGGGTGAAGAGGTGCGAGCCATCGAAGCCGCCGGTGCGGATTGGGTGCACTTTGATGTGATGGACAACCACTACGTGCCCAACTTGACCGTGGGCCCATTGGTTTGCCAAGCCGTTCGTCCACACGTGAGCATCCCGATTGATGTGCACCTGATGGTCGAACCGGTGGATGAGATCATCCCCATGTTCGCCAAGGCCGGCGCCAACATCATCAGTTTCCACCCCGAAGCCAGTCGCCACGTCGACCGCACCTTGCAACTCATCAAGTCGCACGGCTGCAAAGCCGGTTTGGTGCTCAACCCGGCCACCAGCCTGAGCGTGCTCGAGCATGTGATGGACCGCATCGACCTGATTTTGCTCATGAGCGTGAACCCTGGTTTTGGGGGGCAGTCCTTCATCCCCAGCACCTTGGACAAGTTGCGCCAAGCGCGTGCCTTGATCGATGCCCACGTCGCCGCCGGTGGCCAGCCGATTCTGTTGGAGGTCGACGGTGGCGTGAAGGTCGACAACATCGCCGACATCGTCGCCGCGGGCGCCGACACCTTGGTGGCCGGCAGTGCCGTTTTTGGTGCGCCCGACAACAACGGTGGCTACACCACCGTCATGAACCAGTTGCGCCGCAACGCGGCCAGCGCACTTTGATTCTCTTTTTTTGTTTGCCCTGTTGAAAGCCTTGTATGCCCTTGTCCAAACGCATCACCCTGACCCAGTTTTTGATCGAACAACGTCGCCGATTTCCCCAAGCCAGTGGCGACTTCAACGCCTTGATTTTGGACGTGGCACTGGCGTGTAAAGCCATCGCGCGCAGCGTCTCCCACGGCGCATTGGGCGATATGTTGGGCAACCACGGCGACGAACAAGCCAGCATCAACGTGCAAGGCGAGACGCAGAAAAAACTCGACGTCATCAGCAACGACATCTTCATCAAAGCCAACGAGTGGGGCGGCCACTTGGCGGGCATGGCCTCTGAAGAGATGGACGGCCCTTATGCCATCCCCAAGACTTACCCCCAGGGCAAGTACCTCTTGGTGTTTGACCCCTTGGATGGTTCGAGCAACATCGACGTCAACGTCAGCATCGGCACCATTTTCAGCATCTTGCGCGCCCCCCAGTCGGTGATCGATTCGGGTCGTGAGGTGGTCAGTGAGGACTTCTTGCAACCCGGCGCTCAGCAGGTCGCCGCCGGTTATGCCTTGTATGGCCCCACCACCATGTTTGTCTTGACCGTGGGCACCGGTGTGCACGCATTCACCTTGGACCCCAATTTGGGCGAGTTCAAACTCACGCACGCCAATGTCCAAATCCCCGCCGACACGCAAGAGTTCGCGATCAACGCCTCGAACAGCCGCTTCTGGGAGCAACCCGTCAAGCGCTATGTGGACGAATGTTTGGCCGGCAAGACCGGCGCACGCGGCAAAGACTTCAACATGCGTTGGATCGCCTCCATGGTGGCCGAAGCCCACCGCATCTTGATGCGCGGCGGTGTGTTCTTGTACCCCCGCGACACCAAAGACCCCACCA
>JBFZCK010000057.1:0-4028 GCA_041307965.1 Burkholderiales bacterium
CATGCGCTCGTGGCCGTCGAGTTCGACCTCGATCGACTGCATGTAAGGCTTGGCGTCTTTTTCGGGGTCGTAGCGGTAGATTTTGAAGGTTCTTTTGGCCATGTGAGACTCCTGAATTAGAAGGTGCGGACCTTGGGCGGCACGGACGCGACGGTCAGTGGCTTGAGGTTGACGGGCTTGTAGGTGAGGCTGTTGTCGGCGCTGTGCCACAAGGTGTGCTTCATCCACTCGGCGTCGTTGCGGCCCAGCGGGAACTGGGCGTCATCGGCGGCGCGCTCGTAGTCGTTGACGGTGTGTGCACCACGGCATTCGTGGCGGGCCGCGGCCGAGGTCATGGTGGCCTGAGCGCATTCGATCAGGTTTTCCACTTCCAAGGCTTCGATGCGGGCGGTGTTGAAGACCTTGGACTTGTCCTTCAAACCGATCGACTCGACGCGTGCGCGCATCGCGTTGATCTTGGCCACGCCTTCGTCCATGCTGGCTTGGGTGCGGAACACGCCTGCGTGCTGCTGCATGGCGGCGCGCAAGTCGTTGGCCACGTCTTGGGCGTATTCGCCGGATTGGGCGTTGTCCAAGCGGGCCAAACGGGCCAAGGTTTTGTCGGCGGCGTCGGCGGGCAGGGGCTTGTGGGTTTTGTTTTTGTCGTTGTATTGAACGATGTGGTTGCCCGCAGCGCGGCCAAACACCAACAAGTCCAGCAGCGAGTTGGTGCCCAAGCGGTTGGCGCCGTGCACCGAGACGCAAGAGCATTCACCCACAGCGTACAAGCCGTTGACCACGGCTTGGCCGCCTTTGCCATCGGGGGTGACCACTTGGCCGTTGATGTTGGTGGGGATGCCACCCATCTGGTAGTGGATGGTGGGCACGACGGGGATGGGCTCGCGCGTGATGTCCACGTTGGCGAAGTTCACACCGATCTCGTACACCGAAGGCAAGCGCTTGTGGATGGTCTCGGCGCCCAAGTGGTCGAGCTTCAAGAGCACGTGGTCCTTGTTGGGGCCACAGCCGCGGCCTTCCTTGATCTCTTGGTCCATGCAGCGCGAGACGAAGTCGCGTGGGGCCAAATCTTTCAAGGTGGGCGCGTAACGCTCCATGAAACGCTCGCCGTTGCTGTTGAGCAAAATCGCGCCTTCGCCACGGCAGCCTTCGGTCAAGAGCACGCCCGCGCCGGCCACGCCGGTGGGGTGGAATTGCCAGAATTCCATGTCTTGCAAGGGGATGCCCGCGCGAGCGGCCATGCCCAAACCGTCGCCGGTGTTGATGAAAGCGTTGGTCGACGCGGCAAAGATACGGCCCGCGCCGCCCGTGGCCAACAAGGTGGTCTTGGCTTCGAGGACGTAGGTCTCGCCGGTTTCCATTTCCAACGCGGTCACGCCCACCACGTCGCCTTCGGCGTCGCGGATGAGGTCCAGCGCCATCCATTCGACGAAGAAGGTGGTGCGGGCTTGCACGTTTTGTTGGTAGAGCGTGTGCAGCATGGCGTGACCGGTGCGGTCGGCCGCAGCGCAAGCGCGTTGCACGGGCTTTTCACCGTAGTTGGCGGTGTGGCCGCCAAACGGGCGCTGGTAGATCGTGCCGTCGGGGTTGCGGTCAAACGGCATGCCGAAGTGTTCGAGTTCGTACACGACCTTCGGTGCTTCGCGGCACATGAATTCGATCGCATCTTGGTCGCCGAGCCAGTCGGAGCCCTTGATGGTGTCGTAGAAGTGGTAGTGCCAGTTGTCGTCGCTCATGTTGCCCAGCGACGCACCGATGCCGCCTTGGGCTGCCACGGTGTGCGAACGGGTGGGGAACACTTTGGAGAGCACAGCGACCTTCAGGCCGGCGCGCGCGAGCTGCAGCGAGGCGCGCATGCCAGAGCCACCGGCTCCGACGATGACGACGTCAAATTGGCGTTTGGGGAGATTGGCGGTTGCGGTCATGAGATTAAATTCTCCAAAGAACTTGAATAGCCCAGCCCAAGCAGGTCAGGAGCCAAACGAGGGTGAACACGTGCAGCACAAGGCGGATGCCGGTGGGCTTGACGTAGTCCATCCAGATGTCGCGCATACCGATCCACACGTGGTAGGTCAGGGCGAGGAAGACGACGAAGGTCAGGCCCTTCATCCATTGCGGGGCAAACACACCGGCCCAGGTGTCGTAGCCGATGGGGCCGCTGCTGAAAATCAGTTGGGCCAAGACCACGGCGGTGAAGAGCACCATGAGGGCGGCGCTGACGCGTTGGGCCAGCCAGTCGCGCAGGCCATAGTGGGCGCCGGTGACGACGCGTTGTGAACCGTAATTGACAGACATCTTCTGTTTTCCTTTCGTGGGTTCAGTACAAACCGAACAATTTGGCGCCCAAGACGGCGGTCAGACCCAGGCTCAAGACCAAGGTGACGATGGCCGAGGACTTGCCGAACTCTTTGGACACGGCGTGACGCACGTCCATGTAGAGGTGGCGCACACCGGCGATCAGGTGGTGCAAGTAGGCCCAAATGATGGCCAACACCACCAGCTTGAAGAACCAGCCCGGCACAAAGCCCAAGCCGGCGCTGAAGGCCGAGGTGAACACATCAAACGAGATCTCGGAGGACACCGAGGTGTCGAACATCCAAATGATCAGGGGCAACAAAATGAACATCAGGCCGCCGCTGGCGCGGTGCAAGATGGACACCCAACCGGCTGGGGGCAGTCGGTAAGTGGTCAAGTCTTTGAAGGCGTTGATGTTGCGGAACTCACGCCGCTGGGGTTTCAACTCGGACATGTGGTTGGCTTTCTTCCGTTGAGGAGGCTGGGGATGGAAGGGATGTAACCCGTTGGTAACTCAGGCTTGGACGAAATTCTATTGCAGTGCACCATACCGCAGACTGACGGGGCGTGTTGGGCAAGGGGGTTTGATGTCCATGGCTCAGCTCAAGTCGTTGCGGTAGTGGTGGGTGTCGGTGCGGTAATGGGCGCGGCGCAGCTCCATGGGCACGTCGTTGTAGGTGTAGGCCAAGCGCTCAACCATGAGCACCGGCTCGCCGGCGGCCACGGCGAGCAGCTCGGCCACGTCGGCGGTGGCGCCCACGGCTTTGATTTTTTCTTCGGCACGGACCATGCGAACCCCAAACTGGGCTTCAAATAATGCGTACATCGGGCCTTGGTCTTGGGCCAAGGTGTCCAAGGTCAGGCCTTTGAAGGGGCCGCCGGGGAGCCACAGCTCTTCCAAAATCGTGGGGGTATCGGCAAAGGCCAGCACGCGCTTGACTTCCAACACCGGGTCGCCGGTGCGCAGCTGCAACTGCCGCGCCACGTCGGCCGGCGCCCGCAGGCGCTTGCATTCGATGATGCGGCGCGAGGCCGGGCCTTGTTTGTCCAAGTTGTCGGGCACCAAACGCAGGAAACGGTACTGGGTGTGCTGCTCGGCGTGGGTGGCCACAAAAGTGCCCTTGCCTTGGCGGCGCACCAGCAGGTTGTCGGTGGCCAGCTCGTCGATGGCTTTGCGCACCGTGCCTTGGCTCACGCGAAAGCGCGCGGCCAATTCCAATTCGCTGGGGATCATGTCGCCGGCTTTCCACTCACCGGCCTGCAGGCTGCGCAGAATCAGGCCTTTGATCTGTTGGTACAGCGGGCTGAACGACGGGCCCAAACCGTTCCATGGGGCGGACGCATCACCGCCAACCAGCTGGGGCGTGTCCGAAAGGGGAGAGGTTTGAGGGGGCATTTGCGCGAAAGATTAACACCAAAAAGTGCTCCAATCATATCTTATATAAGACATAAGACAAATTGACGAAGGGGGGTCTTCGCGTTACACTCGGGTTTCAATTTTTTCCTCTTCATCGTTCATTTTTGGAGTTTCCCCATGAGCAAAAAGCCCGTCCGCGTTGCCGTCACCGGCGCTGCAGGTCAAATCGGTTACGCCCTGTTGTTCCGCATCGCTTCTGGCGAAATGTTGGGCAAGGACCAGCCCGTCATCCTGCAATTGCTCGAAATTCCCGACGAAAAAGCCCAAAAAGCGCTCAAGGGCGTGATGATGGAACTCGAAGACTGCGCGTTCCCCTTGC
>JBFZCK010000058.1:0-5360 GCA_041307965.1 Burkholderiales bacterium
GTGCTCAACGACGCTTTGGTCGAAGGCATGCGCATCGTGGGCGTCGATTTCCGCGACGGCATTTTGTTTGTGCCTGAGGTCTTGCTGGCGGCCAACGCCATGAAAGGCGGCATGGAAGTGCTGCGCCCCTTGTTGGCCGAAACCGGCATCGAGCCGATCGGCAAGATGGTCATCGGCACCGTCAAGGGCGACATCCACGACATCGGCAAAAACCTCGTCGGCATGATGATGGAAGGCGCGGGCTTTGAGGTCATCGACATCGGCATCAACAACCCGGTGGAAAAGTACTTGGAAGCCATCGAAGAGCACCAGCCCGACATCCTGGGCATGTCCGCTTTGTTGACCACCACCATGCCTTACATGAAGGTCGTGATCGACACGCTCAAAGAAAAAGGCCTGCGCGACGACTACATCGTGCTGGTGGGTGGCGCGCCCTTGAACGAAGAATTCGGCAAGGCCGTGGGTGCCGATGCCTACTGCCGCGACGCGGGTGTGGCGGTGGAAACCGCCAAAACGCTGCTCGCTGCTCGACGCGCAGCGGCCTAAACGGCCCCGGCAATGGGTGAAGGCCGATCGTGAAACACCACGCCAACACCCTGGTCATCGCTTGTGGCGCGCTGGCCCACGAGATCACCGCCTTGCAGCGGCTCAACCCGTGGCCGCACTTGACGGTGCAGTGTTTGCCGGCGGACTGGCACAACACGCCCGACAAAATCACGCCGGGCGTGGCCCGCCACATTGAACGGGCACGCGCGGCGGGGTTTGAACACATTTACGTCGCTTTCGCCGATTGCGGCACCGGCGGCCAGTTGGATGCCTTGCTCAAGCGCGAGGGTGTGGAGCGTTTGCCCGGCGCCCATTGTTATGGCTTCTTTGCGGGCGACGCGCTGTTCGACGAGCTCAACGAAACCGCCTTGGGCAGTTTCTATTTGACCGACTTCTTGCTGCGCCACTTTGACCGTCTGGTGATCCAAGGCCTGGGGCTCGATCGCCACCCCGAACTCCTGCCCGTGTATTTCGGCAACTACACCCATTTGGTGTACCTGGCCCAGCGAGAGATCCCCGACGGCCTTGCTTTGGCTGAGGCGGCGGCACGCCGCTTGGGCCTGGCATTCACCCACCGTTTCACGGGTTACGGCGGACTTGAAACCGGATTGCGACGCGCCGCGTCGCTCCACCAACCTTTGGGTGTCGTGTCATGGCAAAACTGATCGTGATTTCTTGGCGCGACATCCCGTCGCAAGTCGTGGTCAAGGCGGGCCGAGATGCCCACAAGATCCAGCTCTCGCACCGCTTTCAAGAGGCCATTGACCGAGCGGCGATGCGAGCGGGCAAAGCCAGCTCCGACGCCTACTTGGCCGACTGGACGCGCTCGGCACCCGAATCCATCACCGGCGACCTTCAGGCCGTCGCCCAATCCGTGGCCGATGGTTTGGAGGCGCGCTACAGCGACGAAGACCTGCTGGTCTTGATCCGCGCCCATGGCTTGGAGCCCGGCTCGTTGCCACCGTCTGAGCGCACCGCCCAGTCCGATGCGGACGCGGCTTGAGTCACCTCTCTAGGAAGCACACACCATGTACCAAGTCCGCCTGTGGTCGGTGAAAAACGCCCGATCCCTTGAGTGGTTCTACAACCGGTTTGAACGCGTGCTGGTGGCTCTGCACCCGTGGTTTGAGCGCGTGGGCTATGAGCGCTTGGAAGCGCCCATGGCTTGGTTGGAGCGCATGACCAAAGGCTTTTTGTTCGACTGCCAAATGTGCGGCCAATGCGCGCTGAGCTCCACCGGCATGTCTTGCTCCATGAATTGCCCCAAGACGATCCGCAACGGCCCTTGCGGCGGTGTTCGGGCCAATGGCCACTGCGAGGTCAAGCCCGAGATGCGCTGCGTGTGGGTCGAGGGTTTTGCCGGCAGCGAACGCATGCGCAACGGTCAGGCCATTCGTGTGATCCAAATCGCCGTGGACCGGCGACTGGAAGGGCGTTCGTCTTGGCTCAAAGTGGCCAAGGAAAAAGGCCAAGCCGCGGCACTGAGCCGCCAGGAGTCCACGAATGCGCTTTGAAGACGAACCCGTACCCGGTTACCCGCTGCCCATTCTGCCGGGGCACTCCTCCCCCGGTCGCCTGGAGCGGGTGCTGCGCAGCGGCGCTTTTGCCATCACCGCCGAGATGGACCCGCCCGATTCCGCCGACCCGGACGAGGTCTTGCGCCGCGCGCGTTTGTTCGATGGGTATGTGGACGCCATCAACGCCACCGACGGCAGCGGCGCGAACTGCCACATGTCGAGCCTAGCGGTGTGCGCTTTGCTCACGCGGGCGGGTTACGCCCCGGTGATGCAGATCTCTTGCCGCGATAAAAACCGCATCGCCATCCAAGGCGACATTTTGGGTGGTGCGGCCATGGGCGTGTGCAACCTCATGTGTTTGAGTGGCGACGGCGTGCAGTCGGGCGACCATCCCCAAGCCAAGCCGGTGTTCGACTTGGACTGCATGTCCTTGCTCGAGATCGCTCGCACCATGCGCGACGAGCAGCATTTCCAAAGCGGTCGCAAGATCACTTTCGCGCCGCGCGTGTTTCTGGGCGCGGCCGCCAACCCCTTTGTGCCCCCGTTCGACTGGCGTGCGCAGCGCACCGCCAAAAAAATCGCGGCCGGTGCGCAGTTCATCCAAACCCAGTACTGCTACGACGTGCCGCGTTTGCGCGAGTACATGACGGCGCTCGACGACATGGGCTTGTTGGACAAGGTCTTCATCTTGGTGGGCGTGGGCCCCTTGCGCTCGGCCAAAGTGGCCGAGTGGATGCGCAGCAACGTGCCGGGTGTGCACATCCCCGACTCGGTCATCAAGCGCTTGGCCGGTGCTGAAAAGCCCGCGCTTGAGGGCCGTCAAATCTGCATCGACCTGATTCAAGAAATTCGTGAAATCAAAGGCGTCAGCGGTGTTCACATCATGGCCTACCGCCAAGAAGACTCCGTGCCCGAGATCGTTGAGCGTGCGGGTATTTTGGGCGGACGTGTGCCCTGGTACCCCGGCCGTGACACCCCATACAACGCCGTGGCTTAACGCCATTCCCAGACCTGTTTTATTAGGAGTTTGCCTTGACCGATACCGTGATCAGTTCCGCCACCAAAGAAGTCGTGATTGGCTTTGACCGCCCCTTCGTCATCATTGGCGAGCGCATCAACCCCACCGGTCGCAAGATCATGGCCGCCGAGATGATCGCCGGCGATTTCAGCCGTGTGCAAAGCGACGCCTTGGCGCAGATTGCCGCCGGCGCGCACATGCTCGACATCAACGCCGGCATCCCATTGGCCGATGAGCCTGCGCTGTTGGCGCATTGCATTCAGCTCGTGCAGTCCTTGACCGATGTGCCGTTGTCGATCGACTCCTCGATCGTGGCTGCTTTGGAGGCCGGCTTGAAGGTCTACAAAGGCAAGGCTTTGGTCAACTCCGTGACCGGTGAAGACGATCGCTTGGAAACCGTTTTGCCCTTGGTCAAGAAGTACGGCGCGGCGGTGGTGGCGATCTCCAACGATGAGACGGGTATTTCCGAAGACCCCGATGTGCGCTTTGAAGTGGCCAAGAAAATCGTGCAGCGCGCGGCCGACTACGGCATCCCCGCTTGCGACGTGGTGGTCGACCCCTTGGTCATGCCCGTGGGGGCCATCAACACCGCCGGCGTGCAGGTGATGCGTTTGGTGCACCGCTTGCGCACCGAACTCAAGGTGAACACCACCTGTGGTGCGTCCAACGTGAGCTTCGGTTTGCCCGAGCGCAACGGCATCAACGCCGCCTTCCTGACCATGGCCATGGGCTCTGGCATGACCTCGGCCATCACCAACCCCATGCACGAAGAGGTGGTTCGCGCCATCATGGGTGCCGACGTGATGATGGGGCATGATCCCGATTGCGCACGCTGGATCCGCAAATTCCGTCAAGACCCACCGGCCGGTGCCGATGGTGCCCCGGGTCGTGGTCGCCGCGACACCAGCCGCCGCCGCCCCAGCTAAAGGACCCACCGACGCCATGAGTGAATCGAACGACGCGCTGATTGTTTTCACCCCCTCGGGTCGCCGAGGGCGCTTTCGCATCGGCACGCCCGTCTTGCAGGCCGCCCGCTCCTTGGGTGTGGACATCGACTCGGTCTGTGGCGGCCGCGGCATTTGTGGCCGCTGCCAGGTGGTGGTGTCCGAGGGTGACTTCCCCAAACACGGCCTGACGTCCAGCGCGGCAAGCCTGTGTGCGATCACCGAGGTGGAGCGCGGCTTCGACGGCGAGCGCCCCTTGGTCGAGGGCCGCCGTTTGTCTTGCCACGCCAAGATCGAAGGCGACGTGGTGATCGATGTGCCGCCCGACAGCCAGGTTCACAAACAGGTGGTTCGAAAGGCCGCCGAAGCGCACGACTTGGTGCTCAACCCTTTGGTCAGCCTGCACTATGTGGAGGTGCAAGAGCCCGACATGCACGACCCGTCGGGCGACCTGCGTCGTTTGGAAGACGCGCTCGAATTCGAATGGGGTTTGACCGATTTGGGGTGTGACCTCAAGGTCATGCAAGTGCTGCAACCGGTCTTGCGCAAAGGTGGCTGGAAGGTCACCGTGGCGGTGCATTCGCGCCAACGCATCATCGCGGTGTGGCCCGGCCTACACAAACACCTCTTCGGCATGGCGGTGGACGTGGGCTCCACGACCATCGCTGCCCATTTGTGCAACCTGGAAACAGGGGAAGTGGTGGCCTCAGCCGGGGTGATGAACCCGCAGATCCGCTTTGGCGAAGACCTGATGAGCCGCGTGTCTTACGTGATGATGAACCCCGGCGGCGAGGTTGACATGACACACGCCGTGCGCGCCGCGCTCAACGAACTCGCCCGCGATGTCGCCGCTCAAGCGGGCATCACAGCCCAAGACATTTTGGAAGCCACGTTCGTCGGCAATCCCATCATGCACCACCTGCTGATGGGCATCAACCCGGTGGAGCTGGGCGGTGCGCCGTTTGCTTTGGCGGTGGACCGCGCCATGGACGTGTCGGCCAGTGAGATCGACCTGGAATTGCACCCCGGTGCTCGGGTCTACGTCTTGCCCTGCATCGCAGGCCACGTGGGTGCCGACACCGCGGGCATGCTGCTCGCCGAGCGGCCCGACCTCACGGACAAAATCACCCTGTTGGTGGACGTGGGCACCAACGCCGAAATCGTCTTGGGCAACAACCAGCGTTTGCTGGCCTGCTCCAGCCCCACGGGGCCGGCCTTCGAGGGTGCGCAGATCAGTTGTGGGCAACGCGCCGCGCCCGGCGCGATCGAGCGCCTGCGCATCGATCCCGCGACCTTGGAGCCGCGCTTCAAGGTGATCGGCTGCGACCTCTGGTC
>JBFZCK010000059.1:0-2808 GCA_041307965.1 Burkholderiales bacterium
GTTCAAAATGGGGCCCATCCACCGCAGCCAGCGGTTTTGGCGAACGGTTTCGGGGGAGGGCAACCAAGCTTTGATGCGGTTTTTCATCGATCGCGATTGTCACCGAAAAACCGCCGCGGCCCCGAAAGGCGCGACAATATCGGCACCATGACGCCACTGCAAGACATTCTTTTTTCCCAAGGTTTTGGCACCCGCCGCGTGTGCAGCGGTCTGGTCCAACAGGGTCGCGTGCAGGTCGGCCCGGATGACCGGCCGGTGACCGACCCCCACGAACCCTTCAACACCGAGGGCTTGGTGTTTCGGGTGCAGGGCGAGCGCTGGGCTTATCACGAGCGGGCTTACGTGCTGATGCACAAACCGACCGGTCACGAGTGTTCACACAAGCCGGGCATGCACCCGAGCATTTACACCCTGTTGCCTGGGCCTCTGCGCACCCGTGGTGGCGGCGCGGCTGCGGGCGTTCAAGCGGTGGGACGCTTGGACCAAGACACCACCGGTCTGTTGATCTTGTCGGACGACGGCAAGTTCATCCACCGCCTGACTTCGCCACGCCACCACGTGCCCAAGGTGTACGAGGTCACCGTTAAGCACCCGCTGGACGCCACTCAGATCGAGCGTTTGCTTCAAGGCGTGGTGCTCGACGACGACCCCAAACCCGTCAAGGCCGCTGCGGCCCAAGCGGTGAGTGAGCTCCATTTGCGACTGACCTTGACCGAGGGCAAGTACCACCAAGTCAAGCGCATGGTCGCCGCAGTGGGCAACCGCGTCGAGGGTTTGCACCGCTCGGCCATGGGTGATTTGGTGCTGCCGGCCGATTTGGCACCGGGCCAGTGGCGCTGGCTGAGTGCCGACGAAGTCCAAGGGTTGCGCGGATGACACCCCTGCTCGACGCCGCTGCGCGCGCTTTGGCGTATTGCTTTCACCCACGGGTGATCGTGCTGTCGTTTTTGCCCTTGGTGCTGATGTCGGCGCTGGCGCTGGTGTTGGGCTACTGGTTTTGGGACGAGGCGGTCTTGGCTTTGAGCGAGGGCCTGCAATCGGCCTCGCTGCTGCAAGCCCTCTTGTCGTGGCTGGCGGTGCTGGGCTTGGGTGACTTGCGCACCGTGTTTGCTCCGTTGATGCTGGTGGTGTTGGCCACTCCCGTGGTCATCGTTTCGTGTCTGTTGTTGGTTTCGCTGTTCATGACACCGGCCATGGTGGGCTTGGTGGCCGAGCGGCGTTTTCCGCATCTGTTGCGCTTGAAGGGCGCTTCTTGGTGGTCGTCCCTGGGGTGGTCCTTGGGTTCGACCGCCGTGGCGGTCATGGTCTTGCTCATCACCTTGCCGCTGTGGCTGATACCACCGCTGGTGTTGGTGTTGCCGCCGTTGATCTGGGGCTGGTTGACTTACCGCGTGTTCGCTTTTGATGCCTTGGCCGACCACGCCACCGAAGAGGAGCGCCGCGCCATTTTGCAGCGCCACCGTTGGCCCTTGTGGGGCATGGGCGTGCTGACGGGCTATTTGGGTGCCGCGCCGAGCGTGCTGTGGGCTTCGGGGAGTTTGTTCGTGGTGTTTGCCCCAGTCTTGTTGCCTTTGGCGATCTGGATCTACACCTGGGTGCTGGCGTTTTCTTCGCTGTGGTTTGCCCATTACACCTTGGCCGTTCTGGCGGCCAAGCGCATGGCACCCACCGCGGCCCAATCTTCAGAGGTGTTTTGACATGCGACCTTCGTTTGGCTTGATCATCATTGGCGACGAAATTTTGTCGGGCAAACGCGCCGACAAACACCTGCCCAAAACCATCGAGTTGCTCAACGAGCGCGGCTTGAGTTTGTCTTGGGTGCGAGGGGTCGGGGACGACCGGGAGCGCATCACCGCCGCTTTGCGCGATGCCTTCGCCAGCACCGATGTCGTGATGTGTTGTGGGGGCATTGGGGCCACGCCGGACGACCACACGCGCCAATGCGCAGCCGCGGCTTTGGGCGTGGATTTGGTCTTGCACCCCGAGGCCAAAGCCCTGATTCAAGAGCGCATGCGAGACGTGGCTCTGGAAAAAGGTGAACCCTATGATCCCGAACACCCCGACAACGTGCACCGATTGAACATGGGTGTGTTTCCCGCAGGGGCCCAAATCATCCCCAATCCCTACAACAAGATCCCGGGCTTCACTTGCGCCACCGAGCGCGGCACGGTGCATTTTGTTCCCGGTTTTCCGGTCATGGCTTGGCCCATGATCGCCTGGGTCTTGGATCACCGGTACGCCGAACACCACCAGGTGGGCGCTTGGATGGAGCGCTCGGTGGTGGTGTTGGGTGCGATGGAAGCCACGCTCACCCCACTCATGGAGCGCATCGAAGCGCAACACCCCATCAAGGTCTTCAGTTTGCCCAGTGTGGACCACCCGGTGCACGGTCGCCACATTGAATTGGGCGTCAAGGGTGATCCGGCCGCGGTTGGCCCGGCTTTTGAGGCTTTGTTGTCGGGTTTGGCCCCTTTTGAGCTGCGCCTTGGACCCGAAATGGTGCGAACTTGAGTCATCGCCATTTTGGTGCACAGTGGTTTTGTGCACCAAAATAATGCACCCCGAAGCCGCTGTTTTTGCACCAAAATGGTGATGATTGGCCGATTAGGGTTCGGAAAATCGGTCTTGTTGGGCCGGCGCGATCGGCGATAATCCCCGGGTGAACTGGGTTTGTGCAGATTTCAGCCCCATCGCTTGCTCGGTGGCACACATTCTGCTCAGTCAGAGCATCGAATTCTTTTCCAACCACCGCTACACAGGAGCTACTGATGGCCAAGACCGTCGCCGACGTCATGAACATGGTGAAAG
>JBFZCK010000060.1:0-4287 GCA_041307965.1 Burkholderiales bacterium
CTCTACACCGTGGCCTCCTACGAAGGTTTGGCCGCCAAAACGCACGACTTGGTCGCTCAGCAGTACGCCATCTACAACGACGAGCTCTTGCCCTTGTTGGAGAAAAAAGGCATCAAGCTGGTTTCGCACGGTGAACGCAACGCCGCCCAGCGCCGCTGGGTCAAGGACTACTTCACCAACGAAGTTCAGCCCATGCTCATGCCTGTGGGCTTGGACCCGGCCCATCCCTTTCCACAGGTGGCCAACAAATCTTTGAACTTCATCGTTCGCTTGGCGGGCAAAGACGCGTTTGGTCGCGAAAACGAAATCGCCATCGTCAAGGTGCCGCGCAGCTTGCCGCGATTCTTTCAAATGCCGGTGGCCAAAGGCTCCAAGCAAAGCCATTTCGTGTCCATCTCCAGCCTGATCCGCTCGCACTTAGGTGATTTGTTTCCCGGTCGGCAAGTGACGGAGTTTTCGCAGTTCCGCGTCACCCGACATTCCGACTTGGCGGTGGACGAAGAAGAAGTCAAGAACCTGCGCACCGCCTTGCGCAAGGGCTTGCAAGAGCGCCACTACGGCCAAGCCTTGCGTCTGGAAGTCTCGGCGGGCTGCTCCGAATTCTTGTCGCGCTTCTTGTTGCAGCAGTTTGCTTTGCCTGCCATGGCGCTGTACCGCGTGCCAGGCCCCGTCAACTTGGTGCGCTTGACGCAGCTCATCGACAAGGTCGACGCACCGGCTTTGCGCTTCCCGCCTTACACCGCAGGCTGGCCCGCTCAGCTGCAGCGCGGCCAATCGTTTTTTGAGCGGCTCAACCAAGGCGATGTGGTGATTCACCAGCCTTACGAGAGTTTTGATGCCGTCTTGGCCTTCTTGCGCGAAGCCGTCATGGACCCGGACGTGCTGGCCATCAAACAAACGATTTACCGCACGGGCGCGAAGTCCGAGCTGATGGAACTGCTGCGCGAAGCCGTGCAACGGGGCAAGGAAGTCACGGCCGTGGTGGAGCTCAAAGCCCGCTTCGACGAAGAGGCCAACATCACCTACGCCGAGCGGCTTGAATCGGTGGGCGCACAGGTGGTGTACGGCGTGGTGGGGCTCAAAACCCACGCCAAGATGCTCTTGGTCACGCGTCGCGAAAAGGGCAAGTTGCGCCGTTACGCCCACCTGTCCACCGGCAACTACAACCCTGGCACCGCGCGTTTGTACACCGACATCAGCTACATGACGGCCGATCAAGTCCTCACCGCCGACCTGGAACAGGTGTTTTTGCATTTGGCCAGCCAGAGCCGATTGCCCAAGCTCAACAAGGTCTTGATGGCGCCGTTCTACCTGCACAAGGCCATGGTAGACCGCATGCAAGCGGTGGCCGAGGCGGCCAAAGCCGGACAAGACAGCCGCATCATCGTGAAGATGAACGCGCTCACCGACGAGCCTTTGGCCAAGGCCTTGATCCATGCCTCGCAGCAAGGCGTGAAGATCGACCTGATCGTGCGTGGCGCTTGTATCTTGGCCCCCGGCGTACCGGGTTTGACGGACAACATCCGCATCCGCTCGGTCATTGGTCGCTTGTTGGAGCATTCGCGGGTGTTTTACTTCCGCCATGGCGAACACGAAGAGCTGTGGCTCTCCAGTGCCGACTGGATGAATCGCAACATGCTGCGCCGCGTGGAGTTGGCGTGGCCAGTGACCGATCCGCAGCTGCGCCAGCGCATCATCGACGAATGTCTGACGGCTTATTTGCACGACAACCAAAACGCTTGGGAGTTGCAAGCCGATGGGCGTTACGTGACCGTCAGCAGCCAGATCGACGGGAAAAAAGTTCCGGCTCTGTCAGCCCAAGGCAGTTTGATGCAGCGTTACGGTCAGTGATCCAAGTTTGACCATGGACCTGATTTTATGGCGCCACGCGCACGCCGAAAGCCACCCCGAAGGTGACGCTGGATTGCAGGGCGATGCCTTAGATTTGAAGCGCCGATTGACCGACAAGGGTGAGCGTCAGGCCAAGCGCATGGCCGATTGGCTGGACCGGCACTTGCCCGCCAACACCTTGATCTTGGTGAGTCCCGCACGACGCGCCCAAGACACCGCCAAAGCGCTGGGAAGGCCCTTCAAAACGGTGCCAGCGTTGGCCCCGGGCGCCATGCCCGAGGCTTTGTTGGCGTGCGCCCACTGGCCACACGCCAAAACCCCGGTCATGTTGGTGGGCCACCAGCCCACCTTGGGCATGGTGGTGGGTGATGTGCTCACCCATGGACCCACCGAACACGCGGTGCGCAAGGGCTCGGTGTGGTGGCTGCGTTACCGCGACAGCGATGGCGAAGGCCTAGAGGGCCAAGCGGTGATCTACACCGTTCAAACCCCCCAAACGGTTTAAACCGCAGGCTGCTTGGCTTTGGGCGCAGCGGCAGGGCGTCGTGTGCGGCTCACAGGTGCTTTGGCGGGTGCTTTGATCGCGGCCTTGACGGGGGCTGCCGATTTTTTGGCGGTGGGTTGTGTTGCGGCTTTTTTGGCCACAGGGGCTTTGCGTGGTGCCGCGGCTTTGACGGGCGACTTCACGGGTGCTTTGGCGGCTGGCTTCTTGGGTGCTTCAGCGGCAGGGCGGCCGGTCTTGAGGGTGGGCACGGCGGTCAAGGCGGCTTTGAGTGCGCTGTCGCTGGCACCGCTCAACCACATCAGGCCAGCGCGAAGCAACTCACTTTTTTTGACCGACACGCCCATGGTCATGGCGCGTTTCTTCAGTGAGTCGATGCTGGCGTATTCGGCCTTGGGCAGGCTGAAGCTGTCACGAACGAGTTTGACTTTTTTGGGGCTGGGTTTGTTGCTCATGCGCACTCCTAGTTAATGGTGCGAACAGTATAAACCGTATGGTTGGTTTTGCAAGGCGCTGGTTCAGCGCCAGTCGACGCGGAACGACCAAGGGGTTTTTTGCCAGGCCAGCACTTCTTCTTCCAAGAGCCAAGCCGATTGGGGGTAGCGTTTGGACCAGCCCGGTGGGGTAATCAGCTCAAAGCCGTGTCCCAAGTAGCAAAGTTCCAAGTCTTGGTATTCGGGCATTTTTCGGGCGTGGCACAACAAAACGGCCAAGCGAATGGCGATGAGTTGTTTGGCGAAGAGTTCGTCGTTCAGGTCTTCTTCGAGTTTGCGCAACTTGCCGCGCTGGCCCATGACCAAGCGGCTCATGCGGTGCTGCTCAGGAATGGAGAAGCCCGGCGCGTCGACGTGATCCAAGATGTAGCCGCCGTGGTGGTGCGCGCGTTCGTGAGAAATGTGCGCGCCGATTTCGTGCAAGCGCGAAGCCCACACCAGTTTTTGCGAATAGCGTTCGTGGCTTTGTTCGCCCATGGCAATTTGTTCAAACAAGGCCGCGCTGACCTGTTGCACCCGTTGGGCTTGGGCCGTGTCCACCGTGAAGCGTTGGGCCAACCAACTCACGGTGCGTTCGCGCACGTCACTGGCGTCGGTTTCACGGTCGATCAGGTCGTACAACGCGCCTTGACGCAGGGCGCCTTGGGCGGGCAACATCTGGTCCAAGCCGAAGAGCTCAAAAATGGCGCGAAGCACACTCAAGCCACCGCCAATGACGGCCAATCGGTCTTCTTTGATGCCATCAAGTTTCAACTTGTTGATGGACCCGGCATCGATCAAACGTTCTTGTAACCAGTCCAAGCCCGGGCGTGTGATCAAGCCGCTGGCCCAGCCGTTTTGCCCCAGAATTTCGGCCACGGCACCGACGGTGCCGGACGAACCGTAGGCCACGGTCCACTCACTGGGGGGGAAGGTGTCGAGCGCTTCGTCCAGCACGGCCAGGGCCGCCACTTCGGCGGTTTTGAAGGCTTTGCTGGTGAATTGGCCCTTGTCAAAGTACTTGCTTGACCACGCCACGCTGCCCAAGTGGTAGGACTCCAAGGCGTGCGCGGTGTAGCCCTGACCCAAAATCATCTCGGTGGAGCGACCGCCGATGTCCACCACCAAGCGCTTTTCGTCGGAATGGGGCAGCAGACGCGAGACGCCTTGGTAAATCAAGCGCGCTTCTTCGTGGCCCGAAATCACCTCGATGGGGAAGCCCAGCACACGCTGCGCGTGCGACAAAAAAGCCTCGCGGTTGTTGGCTTCGCGCAGGGTTTGGGTGGCCACGGCGCGGACCTGGCTTTTTTTGAAGCCGTGCAAGCGCTCGGCAAAGCGCGACAAACAGGCCCAACCGCGCTCCATGGCGTCCAAGCTGAGGTTTTTCTGGGCATCCAGGCCATTGCCTTGGCGCACGGTCTCCTTGAGGTATTCCATGCGCTCGATGTGGCCCGACTGGTA
>JBFZCK010000061.1:0-4532 GCA_041307965.1 Burkholderiales bacterium
CGCTGGCGCTGGATGCGCAAGAAGGCGCGTGGCGCTTGTTCTTTCATGCTGGTGTCCACACCGACGATGTCGGGCGTGTCGCCAAAGGCCTTGGCCACGCGCGCGGCCAGGGCGCGGCGACCTTCTTCGTCGGGGCCATAGACCTCGGCCACGATGGGCGAGAGCACGGGCGGGCCAGGCGGGACTTCCACCACCTTGATGCGGGCACCGTGGACCAAAGCGATGCGCTCCAACTCGGGGCGGTGGCGCTGCGCGATGGCGTGGCTCTTCTCGCTGCGGTCGTGGGCATCCACCAGGTTGATTTGCAGGTCGCCGCTCTCGGCGTCGCTGCGCAGGTAGTACTGGCGCACCAAACCGTTGAAGGTGATGGGGCTGGCCGTGCCGGCGTAACCCTGAACGTTGGCCACCTCGGGCTGCTGAGCCAACCAAGCGCTCATGTCTTGCAGCGCCGCGGCTGTGTCTTCGGCCGACGTGCCCGCGGGCATGTCCAGCACCACTTGGTATTCGCTCTTGTTGTCAAAGGGCAGCATCTTGAGCACCACACCGACCCACGTCGATGGCACCAAGGTCAGGGCCACCGACACCACCAAAGCCCCCAAGATGCCGTAGAGCAACTGCCAGCGTTTGCGCGGGCTGGCCAGCAAAGGCGTGAGGATGTTGGTGAAGGTGTTTTGCAAGGTCTCGGTGATCTTGCTCGGCGCGGCGTGAGCGTGGCCGTCGTCCTTGGTCAGCTTCAGGGCCAACCAGGGCGTGATGGTGAAAGCGATACCCAAGGACAAGGCCATGCCCATGCTGGCGTTGATCGGGATCGGGCTCATGTAAGGGCCCATCAGGCCCGACACAAAGGCCATGGGCAAGAGCGCGGCGATCACGGTGAAGGTGGCCAAGATGGTGGGGCCGCCGACCTCGTCGACCGCACGCGGGATGATCACGCTCAGCGGTTCACCCGGCGTGAGCTGTCGGTGTCGGTGGATGTTCTCCACCACCACGATGGCGTCGTCCACCAAGATACCGATGGAGAAGATCAGGGCGAAGAGCGACACGCGGTTGAGCGTGAAGCCCCAAGCCCAGCTGGCGAACAAGGTGGCGGTGAGCGTCAAAACCACCGCCGCGCCCACGATCACCGCTTCGCGTCGGCCCAAAGCCAAGCCCACCAAAATGATCACGCTGCCGGTGGCAAAAATGAGTTTTTGGATCAGCTTGTTGGCTTTGTCGGCAGCGGTTTGGCCGTAGTTGCGCGTGATGTCCATGCGCACGTCGCCGGGGATCACGGTGTTTTTCAAAGCCTCCAGACGCTCGGCGGCTCCGGCGGCCACATCGACCGCGTTTTCGCCCGGCTTTTTCGTCACGGTGATGGTGACGGCGGGCAGGTTTTTACCGGTCAGGTCGGCGCTGTGGTCGCCGGCTGCGCCGGGCGTGAACCAGACGTAACGCTGCGCGAGTTGCGCGCCGGCTTCCACGCGGGCGACTTCACGCAAATAAATGGGGCGGCCTTGGTGCACACCGACCACGATGTCGCCCACGTCTTGTGCGTCGCGCAAGAACTCACCCGTTTGCACGCTGAGCATGCCGGGCTCGCCCTTGGCAGGGGCGGTGTTGACGACCGTGCCTGAGGGCATGGCTTGGTTGGCCGAACCGATGGCTTGGTACAGCTGTTGCACGCTCACGCCGCGTTCGCGCAAGCGGCCGGGCTCGATCCACACGTGCACCGCTTGGCCTGGGCCACCGATGGTTTTGACTTCGCGGGTACCGGGCACGCGCTTGAGTTCGGTCTCGACGGTGTTGGCCACGCGCTCGAGCTCTTGTGCGCTGGTGCCTTCGCTGCCCCACAGGGTGGCGGCCAACACGGGCACGTCATCGATGCCTTTGGGTTTGACGATGGGCGGCAAAGCCCCCAAACCACTGGGCAACCAGTCTTGGTTGGCGTTGAGCACGTCGTACACGCGCACCAGCGCTTCGGTGCGCGGCACGCCCACTTGGAACTGCACCGTCAGCACGGCCACGCCGGGGCGCGACACCGAATACGTGTGTTCGATGCCTTGGATTTGTGAGAGCACCTGCTCGGCCGGTGAGGCGACCATTTTTTCCACGTCGGCGCTGGACGCACCGGGGAACGGGATCATGACGTTGGCCATGGTCACGTTGATCTGGGGCTCTTCTTCGCGTGGGGTCACCAACACGGCGAAGAAACCCAGCAACAACGCCACGATCGCCAACAAGGGCGTGATGGCGTTGGCCTGGAAGTGGCGGGCCACCGAACCCGAAAAACCCAAACGCTCAGGTGTGCTGGCGGGGGTTGGGGTGGTTGGGTTGTTTTCTTTCATGGTCTGGCCCTCAAGGCGCGCTGGCCAAGGGCTGAGCACCGGCCAAACCGGCACGCACCGGGTCCAGGGCCACACGCTCGCCCACCTTCAGGCCCGAGACCACTTCGATCTGGCCTTGGGGCAAAGCGGGCCCCACACGCACGGCGCGCAACACGAATTGGGCGCGACCGGGCACCGGCTCGCTGACCACATACACGGCGGTCAACTCACCACGGCGCAAGACGGCCGAGCCGGGCACCACGATGCGTTGGGCCACGTTGGCTTGGGCCTTGGCGCCCACAAAGCGCACCTGCAGGTTGCGGCCGGGCACTTGCGCGGCCGTGTCGCTGGGCTTGAGGTCCAAGCGCCACAAAACGGTTTGCGACACGGGGTCGGCGGCTTGGGCGTTGCTCACTTGGCTTGGCGTCACCCACGTGTCGGTGCCAGGCAATTGCACCTCCAGGCGCTCGGCACCCACGGCCTGCGCTTGGAAGCTGGCGGGCACGTGCACTTCGGCGCGCAAAGGCTGGGGCGCGTACACCGTGACGATGGGGGTGCCGGGCATGGCCAAGACACCGGCTTCAACGTGCGTGGCGAGCACGCGACCGTCGTAGGGTGCGCTCACGCGGGTGAAGCCTTGGGCCAAGGTCGATTGGGTCTGCCCGGCGCGCGCGGCGGCGGCGGCGGCTTGAGCGCCCTTGAGCTGGGCTTGGGCGTTTTCGAGCGCCGCTTTGGCCACAAAGCCTTGGGCGTGCAGGTCGCGAACGCGGGACTCGTTGGTTTTGGCGTTGGCCAATTCGGTTTCGGCTTGCAACACGCTGGCTTGGGATTGCGCCACACCGGCTTGGGTCGCACGGTCGTCGATCACGGCGAGCGCCTGGCCCTTGCGCACCACATCACCCGGCTGCACCAAGAGCTGGGCCACGCGGCCGCTGACTTGCGCCGACAAGACGCTTTGTTGCACCGCTTGCAAGCTGCCGTCGAGCACCAAACCGGCGACCGACTGGGTTTGGCCCACGGCCAAGACCGGCACTTGGGGGCCAGCGGGGGCCGCTTCGGGTTCGGGTGCATCGGAACACGCCGACACCGCGGCCAAGGCCAACACAGACACCCCTTGGGCCGTCCAACGGCGCAGGCGGTGTTTAAACGATGGATTCAGACCCAAACGGCTCTCGACAGACGCAGCAAACATGACAATTTCTCCCAGAAGCTGGCCAGTGTATCAGATACCCCCTAGGGTATCAAGTCATGCCGTGTCCGTCACCGAAAAAGGCACCCGGGGCGCCACGGCGCACAACAGTTCATAGGCGATGGTCCCAGCGGACTGGGCGACTTCGTCCACCGGCAAGTGTGCGCCCGATGCGCCTCGGCCCCACAAGACCACTTCCGAGCCCACGCCCGCGGCCACCCCGGCGG
Organism: Burkholderiales bacterium; assembly: GCA_041307965.1. Taxonomy (GTDB): domain Bacteria; phylum Pseudomonadota; class Gammaproteobacteria; order Burkholderiales; family Burkholderiaceae_C; genus Hydrogenophaga. The sequence continues at coordinate 3,720 of JBFZCK010000061.1, forward strand.
CGTCCAGCGGCGCGAGGTCCACCGTGATCATGTCCATGCTCACCCGGCCCACGATGCGGGTGCGCACGCCGCCGACCAGCACCGGTGTGCCGGTGGGCGCGTGGCGTGGGTAACCGTCGGCGTAACCGCACGCCACCACGCCGATGCGCATGGCCTCGGGCGCGGTGAAGGTGGAGCCGTAGCCCACGGTCTCACCGGCCAACAAAGATTGCGTGCCGATGACGCGGCTCGTCAGGCTCATGGCGGGCATCAAGCCCCAGCCCTCAGCGGTTTGGACGGGGTGGTCGGGCGCGCTGCCGTAGCCCGCAATGCCCAAGCGCACCCAGTCGGCGCTGCAGGGGTGGCGCAGGGTGGCCGCGCTGTTGCTGAGGGTGCGCTCGCCGCTGAGGTCGGCGGTGGCGGCCTCGAACAGCGCCACTTGGTGCGCGATGCCCTTGGCGCCGTCGGCGTCGCTGAAGTGCGTCATGTGGGAAATCTCTTCGACCTGCGGCAGGGCCTGCAGGCGCGACCAGGCCGAGCGGTAGGCCTGTGGGCTGAAGCCCAAGCGGTTCATGCCGCTGTTGAGCTTCAAGAACACGCGGTGGCCTTGTTGGGTTTTGTGCGCGGCCAGCCAGTCGATTTGTTCGCTGCAATGCACCGTGTGCCACAACTGCAAACGCGAACACAGCTCCAAGTCGCGCAGCTCGAACACTCCTTCGAGCAAGAGGATGGGGCCGCGCCAACCCAGGGCGCGCACGCGGCTGGCCTCGTCCAGGTCCAGCAGGGCAAAGCCGTCGGCCCCGCGCAGCCCGTCAAAACAGCGCTCGATGCCGT
>JBFZCK010000062.1:0-5610 GCA_041307965.1 Burkholderiales bacterium
CCTCGGCGCGGGGGTTGCCCACCACGGGGTCGGCCAAGACCACGTTGGGTTTGATGCGTGCAGCCACGCGTCCGCCATAGCTGGCCGATGGGCCGCTGTTGGCCGCGGCGGTGCCTGTGGATGGGCCTTTGCCACCGGCTTGGCCCAGCATGCGGTCAATTTGTTCTTTGCGCTGCGCTTCGCGGCGCTTGGCATCGGCCGCGGCTTTCGCTTTGGCGGCTTTCTCGGCTTTCTCTTTGGCCGCTTTGTCCTTGGCGGCTTTTTCTTTGGCGAGCTTGTCTTTTTTGGCTTTGTCTTCGGCCTGTTTTTTCTTGGCCAGTTGGTCTTTGGCCGCCTTGTCTTTTTGGGCTTTTTCTTTGGCGGATTTTTCCTTTGCCGCTTTTTCTTTGGCGGCCAGTTCTTTGGCTTTGCGCTCATCCTGCGCTTTTTTCTGCGCAGCGATGTCGGCCTTGGTTTGTGTGGGTGCTTTCACTGGGGGCGGTGGCGGCGGCGGTGGCGCAGGGGGTTCGGGTTCCGCTTCGGGTTCGGGCTGCGGTTCGGCCTCGGCCTCAACGGTGGGCTCAACCGGTGGCTCGACCTGTGCGGGCGCGGCCACTTGGGGCAGGGCGGACCAGAGTTCGGCGTCGAGCACGGGCTCGGGCGTTTGTTTCCAAGACACGCCCCAGGTCAGCGCCAGCACCAGCAGCGCGTGCACCCCCAAGGCCAGCGCCGTGGGCAGGCCCCACGGGCCGCCAGGCTCGGGCATTGGGTAGGGGCGCTGCGGGTTCATTGAGGACGGGGCTTATTGGGCGATTTGCACGGACAGACCCACGCGGGCCACACCCGCGCGTTGCAAGCGGTCCATGACACCAATGACGGTTTCGTATTTCACGGCCTTGTCGGCGCTGATGACCACGGGTACATTGGCCGCGTCGCCTTGTTGGCCGACATCGCCACCGGCTTGCAGCGCTTGCACACGCTGGGCCACTTGGTCGATCGCCACGGCGGGTGTGTCGCTCTTGCCACGGCCTTCGCTCACGCGCACTTGGCTGTCTTCGTCGATGACCACATGCACAAATCGCTCGGGTTGTTGCGCGGCTTGGCCGACGCTGGGTAGGTTGATTTGGCTCGGCGAAATCAAGGGTGCTGTGACCATGAAGATGATGAGCAAGACCAACATGACGTCGATGAACGGCACCATGTTGATCTCGTTGATGGTTCTGCGGCCACGGCCGCGGGGTTGTACGCTGGCCATGGTTTTAGCGAGCCGCCGGCGCGTGGGTCGGGGCAGAGGCACCCACGTTGCGCTGCAAGATGTTGGAGAACTCTTCGGTGAAGGTCTCCAAGCGGTTGGCGATGCGGTCGATGTCGTGAGAGAAGCGGTTGTAGGCCAACACAGCGGGAATGGCGGCGAACAGACCGATGGCGGTGGCCACCAAGGCTTCGGCGATGCCAGGGGCCACGGTGGCCAGGGTCACTTGGGCCATGGAGGCCAAGCCGGTGAAGGCGTGCATGATGCCCCAGACGGTGCCGAACAAGCCCACATAGGGCGAGACCGAACCGACCGAGCCCAAGAATGACAGGTTCACCTCCAAAGCGTCGAGTTCGCGCTGCAAGCCGGCTCGCATGGCGCGGCGAGCACCGTCGAGCAAGGCCGAAGGGTCGCTGATGCGACGCTCGCGAAGCTTGGCGAATTCGCGCATGCCGCCCGCAAAAATGCGCTCCATGGGGCCGCTGTCGCGACCGCGTTGGTTGGCCGCGCTGTAGAGGTCGTTCAGGCTGGCGCCGGACCAAAATTCGCGCTCAAAGGTTTCGTCGTCTTGGTGCACTCGGCGCAGGGCCGTGATTTTTCGAAAGATGGCGGCCCAGCTGATGACGGAGACCGAGATGAGCAACAGCACAACGGCTTGGACGACCCAGCTGGCGTTGAGCATCAGTGCAACGATGGAGAAATCGTGTGTCATGGGTGGCGTGTATCGGTTGGGTTAAAAAATGCATCAATGTCGGTCTTGCAGGACCGACACCACGTGTGGGGGTATGCGCTCGGGGCGCAGGGTCTGGGCGTTGACCCAGGCAATGCCAATCGTACCCACACACAAGGGGACGGGGCCTGTGGCCTCGTCGATGCGGTGTGCGGTTTGCGTGATGGTCATCGAGGCCCGGGACACTTGGGTGAGTTCGGCGCTCACACTCAGCATGTCATCGAGTCGGGCGGGGCGCAAATAGTTCAATTGGCTGGTGCTGACCACGAACATGCCGCCGGTGCTCTCGCGCAGGGCGTGTTGGTTGACACCCAAGTGGCGCAGCCACTCGGTGCGGGCACGTTCAAAAAATTTGAGGTAGTTGGCGTAGAAGACGATGCCGCCGGCGTCGGTGTCTTCCCAGTACACCCGCACGGGCCAATGAAACACACGCTCACTCATCGGGCTTGCTCCAGTCGCTCGATGGTGGTGCGCAATTGGTCCATGGCGTTGGCGGTGGAAAAGCGCAGGTAGCGCCCGGGTTCGTGCACACCAAAGTCGCGCCCGGGGGTGGTGGCCAAGGCGCAGCGCTCCATCAAGGCCAGCGCCAAAGCCCAGCTGCCGCCGGTCTCGTTGACGCGCCCGTTCTCGCGGGCTGGAGGCAGGCCCCAGCGTTCGCACCAATCGCTCACGTCGGCCCAGGCGTAAAACGCGCCGTCGGGCATGATCGGCACGTGCAGGCCCAAGCGCTGCAGTTCGGGGATGAAGTAGTCGCGACGCGCTTTGAATTCGGCGCGTCGGGTTTCATAAATGGCCAAGCTCTCAGGCTCAAAGCAGGCCAAGGCAGCGTGTTGGGCCACGGTGCTGGCGCAAATGAAGAGGTTTTGCGCGAGCCGCTCAATGGGCTCGACCAACGCGGGCGGCACGACCAACCAACCCAAGCGCCAACCGGTCATGTTGAAGTACTTGGAGAAGCTGTTGACGCTGATGACGCCTTCGCCCAAACCGTCGGGCAGGGCCAGCGCGCTGTGGCCAAAGCGTTCGTCAAAGCTCAGGCCCAGGTAGATTTCGTCGACGATGGTCACGCCACCGCGATCGCGCACGGCCTGAGCAATGCCCTGCAAGGTCTCGCGGTCGATCGAGGTGCCCGTGGGGTTGGACGGCGAGGCCAGCAGCACACCACGCGTGGCGGGTCCCCAGGCAGCGGTGACGTTGTCGGTGCTGAGCTGGAAGCGTTGTTCGGGGCCACAGGGCAGCAGCACGGGTTGGCCGCCAGCGGCTTGCACGAACTGGCGGTTACAGGGGTAGCTGGGGTCGGGCATGAGAACTTCATCGCCCTCGTCGATCAGCGCCAAACAAGCCAGTTGCAGCGCGGCCGAAGCACCGGCGGTGACGATGATGCGCGCGGGGTCGACGGCCACGCCCCAGCGCGTGGCGTACCAGCGGCTGATGGCTTCGCGCAGCGCGGGCAGACCGGTGGCCTGGGTGTACTGGGTCAGGCCTTGTGCAATGGCGCGCTGCGCAGCAGCTTGCACGAGGGGTGGGGCGGTGAAGTCGGGCTCGCCGATGTTCAGGGCGATCATCGGCGCGTCGCCGGGGCGGGCGCGGGCTTGCATCTCGCTGGCGGCTTTGGCCAGCTCCATGACGTAGAACGGAGCCACCCGCTGAGCGCGCTGTGAGAGCTTCATGCGCGGCTGTTGGCCTGAACTTCCAAGGGGCGCAGGCGATCGGCGAGTTGGTGCAAGACGCCGTTGACGTACTTATGGCCGTCGGTGCCGCCGAAGGATTTGGCCAGCTCGATGGCCTCGTTGAGCACCACGCGCCAAGGCACGTCGGGGCAGTGTTGGAATTCGTAGCAACCGATCCACAAGACGCCACGCTCGATGGGCGAGAGTTCGTTCAGGGGACGATCGAGCAGGGGCTTGATGAGCGCATCGAGCTCCTCGGCCTGTGCGATGCAGCCGTGCAGCAAGGCGTCGAAGTGCACGCTATCGGCTTTGTGAAAGCCGGCCAGATCGCGGGTGAAGGCATCGATGTCTTCGCTGGGGTTGCGCCCCACGATGTGTTGGTAGAGCGCTTGCAGGGCGAATTCACGCGCGCGGGTACGGGCCGATTTGTCGGCGGCTTTGCGCGCGGTTTTTGAGGGGGAGGCAGCGGTCATGGATCAGCTCAGGGTGTCGAGGATGTGGGCCATTTCAACGGCCACACGCGCCGCGTCGCGGCCTTTATCGGTTTGGCGGGCCACGGCTTGTTCGAGGTTTTCGGTGGTCAAAATGGCGTTGGCGATCGGCAAGTGGTGGTCCAAACCGATGCGGGTCACGCCTGCGCCGGACTCGTTGGCCACGAGTTCGAAGTGGTAGGTCTCGCCGCGGATGATGCAGCCCAAGGCGATGAGGGCATCGAAGTCGTCGCGCTCGGCCATGGCTTGCAAAGCCAAGGGCACTTCGAGTGCGCCCGGCACGGTGACGTGTTCGATGTTTTTGGCCAGGACGCCCAAGGCCAAGAGTTCGCTGTGGCAGGCTGCGAACAAGGCGTTGGTGATGTCTTCGTTGAAGCGCGCTTGGACGATGCCAATGCGCATCTTGCTGCCGTCGGTGTGGGATGCGTTGCCTTTTTGGGCGCCAAACATGGTGGGGTTCCGTTCTTTAAAAGTGAATTCAGGCTTCGGGGCTGATGTAACCCGTGATTTCCAAACCGTAGCCCGTCATGCTGGGCATGCGACGGGGCGTGCCCATCAGGCGCATCTTGACCACGCCGCAGTCGCGCAAAATCTGCGCGCCCACGCCGTAGCTGCGCAAGTCCATGCGGCCGCGCTCGGGCGCGTGGGCCGAGCGGGCGGTGCCGTCGAATTGCGCCAGCAGCTGTTCACCGCTTTCGCCGCAATTGAGCAGCACGACCACGCCGGCGCCTTCTTGTTCGATGCGCGCCAAGGTGGTGTCCAAAGGCCAAGAGTGCATGAGGCGTTGGGTTTCGAGGGCGTCGAGCACGGACAGCGGCTCGTGAACCCGCGCCAGCACCGCATGGTCGGGTTTCCAGATGCCTTTGATGAGCGCCAAGTGAACCCCGCCGCTGGTGGCGTCTTGGTAAGCGTTGGCGGTGAACACACCGTGGGCGGTGCTCAGCGTGCGGGTGCCGACCTTTTTGACCAACGACTCGGTTCGGCTGCGGTGTTCGATGAGGTCGGCAATCGTGCCGATCTTCAGGCCGTGTTCGGCCGCGAACAGCTGCAGGTCCGGCAAGCGGGCCATGGTGCCGTCGTCTTTCATGATTTCACAAATCACCGACGAGGCCGAACAACCGGCCATGGCCGCGAGGTCACAACCGGCTTCGGTGTGGCCCGCGCGCATGAGCACGCCGCCGTCCACCGCTTGCAGCGGGAACACGTGGCCGGGTTGCACCAAGTCGGTGGGCTGGCTGTCTTTGGCCACCGCCACTTGCACGGTGCGAGCGCGGTCGGCGGCGGAAATGCCCGTGGTCACACCCTCGGCCGCTTCAATCGAAACAGTGAAAGCGGTGCTGTAGACCGTACCGTTGCGCACGGCCATGGGTGGGAGCTTCAAAAATTCGCAGCGCTCACGGGTGAGCGTGAGGCAAATCAGGCCACGACCAAAACGGGCCATGAAGTTGATCGCTTCAGGCGTGACGTGGTCCGAGGCCAGCACCAAGTCGC